>JARBTX010000009.1 GCA_029239975.1 Anaerocolumna sp. | reverse complement strand
AAATGATTTATATTCTGGATATAGTTGTATATCTTTATTTTTATCTTCTTTGGGTTCTATTACAGGGGATGAAAACTAAAAAAATGCAGGTCTTGAAGCAATAACAGTTGTGATTAATTCTATCAATGAAATTTCAGATTTTGGTACTACAAAAATTGGTGTATTCTCAGGTATTAGCGGATGCTTATATTCCATTTTTCATATAGGGAGAATTCTTAATAATAATGAACTGATTAATTTTGTATATGAAAAAGTATGGATTATAAAAGAATTGTGTGATTCTGATCAAAGTTATGATGTTGTATCGGGTGTTTCAGGAACGATAGGTGTGCTTTTATCTATATATGAGCATACAGATAATATAGAAACCAAAGAATTACTAATAGATACTTGTAATGAACTCTATAAGATAATAAAACAAAAGGAAATTGTATTAAAAGATGGCAAACAGATTACTTGGGGTGAAGAAGGTTATGTAGGTTTTTCACATGGAAATGCTGGTGTAATTTCTCAATTAATCCGGTTATATGAAATAACTAAAAATGAGGACATAATTAAAACTATAACAAGTTCACTTTGCTATGAGAATAGCATGTTTGATAAACAAAAAAATAATTGGCGAAAACAGATGGAGGATGCAGTCTATTATACCAAATGGTGTCATGGTGCTCCAGGCATTTTATTAAGTAGACTATTGTTATATAAAAATGGTTTTATAAATGAAGATATTAAACATGATATTTATATAGCGATAGAAGAAGTAAAGAATAGTGGATTTGGTAATAATTACTGTTTATGTCATGGAGATATAGGCAATTTACTTATATTAAATTATGCTTCACTAATTTTAAATGATGAAACCTTAAGAATAGAATGTTTAGCAACTGTTGAAAACTTCATTGATAAATTTTTTACACAAAGCTGGGATAGTGGGGAGCTAAAGCAAACAGAAGATATGAGTTTGATGATTGGATTATCAGGTGTTGGATATGGTTTATTGCAGTTGTTCGAGCCAGAAGTATTTCCTAATATATTATGTATAGAGTAATGGAAATATAGTGATATGAAGATATAAGGGGAACCATGAAAGAAAACATTTTAAATGTTGATAAAGTTTCAAAAATGTATAGTAAACAGACAGTTCTGGATGAAATAGAAAAAAGAGATTATAGGTAAATAAAACTTACAGGGGTATTTAAATTATGAGTTTTAGAAAAAGTGTTCCGTTCGTTGAAGCTTTTCAACAGACAGAGTGTGGATTGAGCTGTGTTTGCATGATGTTAAGGTATTATAAGAGTCATGTTACACTAAAGGAACTTCGTGAATATTTAGAAATAGGCAGGGATGGAAGTACCTTAAAGCAATTGAACAGTTTAATGAATAAATTTAATTTAGATACTAAAATCTATAAATGTTCAACAGAGAATTTAGAAAAAATCCAATTACCAGCTATTCTTTATTGTGGTAATAATCATTTTGTAATATTAGAGAGAATGACTAAAAAATACGCTTATATTATTGATCCAGCATATGGTGGATATAAACTGGAAAAACCGGAATTAAGTGAGTTTTTTTCTGGGTTTGCAATAAGTAGCTACCCAAATGAGAAATTCATTCCACAAAAGCAAGATTATGCAACCTGGAAATATTTTATCCCAATATTATTACAAAAAAGAACATTATTTATAAAAATTATTTTATTATCCTTAATTACATATTTGTTAACCTTGGCAATGCCTATATTTATACAAAATTTAATTGATAATATAAAATCCATCAAAGATATAAAATATATATCAAATTATTTTCTTATATTAGTAATCTTTTCTATTGTATATATAATTTTTTATTATTTGAAAGGCACAAGTTTAGTAAAGCTCAAAGTTTATGTTGATGAGGCGCTGTCTTCAAATTTGTTTTCACATTTATTAAATGTACCATACAAATTTTTTGATGTACGAAATAAATACGATTTAATATATTCCTTAAATAGCAGTATGGTATTACGTGAGACTTTTGCAAACCAAATGATAAAAGGAATTATTGATCTTGGGGCTGTATGCTTTATTGTAATTTACATGCTTCACCAATCAGTTGTATTAGCTTGTACTTCAATTGTTTTATTTATTATAAATTTGGTAATGGTATTTTTAGTACAAAGATATGTTACTGAATATAGTAAATATTTGATAGCAAAACAGGGAGAAGTACAAGGGACTCAGGTGGAAGCAATATTTTCCATACTAAGCATTAAAATGTCTGCCATTGAAGATGATGTGTATGGGAATTGGTATAAAAAATATAGAGATTATATAAACAAATATTACAACAAAGAGAAAATAAGTAATTTTTTAGATACATTAATGTCATTTATACATGTTATATCTCCATTAGTCGTATTATCAGTAAGTACGTACCTGGTGGTTAAATCACAGCTTACAACAGGACAAATGATTGCGTTTTTTTCTCTTAGTAGTACATTTTTTTCATTAGCCAATTCTATTTTTAATACATGGGTTAATTTTATTAATAGCAGTTTATATCTTGAACGAATAAGTGATATTGTACTATCACAAAAAGAGAATGAAACACAAGGTTTAATTCAAAAAAGCATTAACGGAAATATTAAATTGGAGAATATTTCATTTTCATATACGAAACTTTCAAAGCAAGTAATTCGTAATATTAGTTTAGAAATTAAAAGTGGCGATAAGGTTGCAATCGTTGGTAAATCAGGTTGTGGTAAGAGTACATTAGCAAAGCTGCTTGTTGGATTATATAAACCCACGGAAGGAAATATTTATTATGACGACATTATTTTAGATCAATTAGATACAAAAAATTTAAGAAGACAGATTGGAATTGTTCCTCAAGATATTATGCTATTTAATAAATCCATTTTGGATAATATATCAATGGATCGTGAAGAGGTAACACTAGAAGAAGTAGAAAAAGCCTGTAAAATAGCACAAATATCAGAAGATATACAGAACTTACCAATGGGATATCATACCATCGTATCTGAGATGGGAATGAACTTTTCTGGAGGACAGAGGCAAAGAATAGCACTTGCCAGAGCAATTATAAATGAGCCCAAAATAATAATTTTAGATGAAGCAACTAGTTCGCTTGATAACGTCAATGAGAAAATAGTGACCGAATATTTAAGAGATATTGGTTGTACAAGAATTATTATTGCACATCGCTTATCTACAGTAATTGATTCAGATGTAATATTTGTAATCGATAATGGGGAGCTAATAGAAAGTGGTACTCATGACCAATTAATGAAAAACAATGGAGAATATGCAAGATTGTATGAAGCAAATTGGAATAACAGTGAGTTAGTGGCTATAGAATAGGTAATTGCGAAATAAACGAATTAAGATCTGAATATCAATAACGGTAATAGTATGCCCAAAGCATATAACAATACATAAAAATGAGAAGGAGAATTTAATTATGGAAAACGAAATTAAGGGTATGAGTAACGAATGTATGAGATATGAAAAACCAACTGCAACAATTCAAAAAACTTCTATTAATGCAGGAGAAGATGCATATAGTGCAGCAGCAGCACCAGTAGGTGCAGCAGCAGTTACTGCTGGAGCTGGTATTATCGGTACAATTTATACAAAACATTGTTGGTAAGATAGAATTAAAATCTAAAAAATAAATGATAATCAATACCGAATAATTCTGTATAATAAAGCTTTTGCCATACTATTACATTATGAGTAAAGAAAATTATTATTTGGTATTGATTATCTTAAGAAAAGGAAAGGATGTTATTTTGATATCAAGAGGACTTATAATTAGTAAACCTAAAAATATAAATAATGGATTTAAATTTACAATCTGGGTTACGTGCCTAATACATAGGTATCACTTTCCGATTATTATACTTGAAGCAATTATTGCTAGTGTTATTGGATTAATTATTAAGAATTTTACATTTACATTAGCCATGATAATGCTAATGGAAGTTTTTTATTTTTCTATTGCTTTTCATGAGGCTTGCCATATGTCATTTGCAAAGATATTTGATGTAGAGGTAGTTTCTGTTTCATACAAACCGTATACAATTGCTGGAATAAGGACTAATTTTAGTAGAGATAGAAAAATTGCACCTGATGATCTTATGGCAATACTTTTTGCTGGTCCAGCTTTACCGATTTGTATTGTTGCCTTTTTAGCAATTATTATAAAAATTATATTTCGTATTATTGGTATTGATGTTATGCAAATAGGTGTATTTGCAGTTTGTGTGATGTTTTTGTATATTGACCTATTATCTCTTTTACCAATTAAAGGAACAGATGGACAAAGAGTATATGCATATATATTAAAAAATCCAAGATATTTGAAAATATTATTTGGTACGATAGGATATTATTTTTATGTTAGAAGTGGATTTGAAAAAATCTATGATAGAAATAATTCGTAAGGAGCTACCATACTATTTGTCTAAAATATTAATTCAATGAGACATCAATATAGTCTGTAAAATGTTTTATAAAGAAAGGAAGAAGAAAATGAAACAAGTTTTTCTTATCAATCCTCAGTCAGTAGTGTTTAAAGGTTCATTCGCAGAAAGAATTATGTATACTAATCCCCCTTTGGGATTAGGTTATTTGGCTTCTGCAATAAGAAAAGCGGGATTTACTGTTCAAATTCTTGACGTTGGACCGGAAAGAGCACTTATGAAAGATATATTAGATGAAATAGGAAAGCACCAAGTTAGTGTTGTTGGAATTAGCTCATTTATATCCAACCATTATAATGGAATAAAAATAGCAAAACAAATAAAAGAACAATACCCAGATGTAAAGATTATGATGGGGGGACCACAAGCATCATTTATCCCTGAAGAAGTATTAAGAACAGGTTGCATTGATGTTGTAACAATGTTTGAGGGAGAGATAACTGTACCAGAGGTAGTCGATGCATTTATAAATAATAAACCAATTGATAATATACTAGGGATTGCTTATGTTAACAGTGATGGTGAGATTATTACTACTCCACCTAGACCACTAATCGAAGACATTAATAGTATTGAATTTCCTGCGTGGGATTTGTTTAATATGGAAAAATATACTCTACCGGGAATCATATTGACGGGAAGAGGGTGCCCATACAAGTGCATTTTTTGTGCTGCAAGTGCAATCTCAGGTGCAAGATATAGAATTAGAAATACGAAAAATGTGGTTGATGAGATTGAATTTTTAAATCAGAAGTATAATATTTCAAGTTTCTTTTTTGCAGATGATACATTTACAGCTGATGAAAATCATTGTATAGACATCTGTAGGGAGATAAGAAATAGAGGGTTGAAAATAAAGTGGGATGCTGAAGCAAGAGCAAATACTGTAAATGATAGGGTCGTATCTGAAATGGCAAAAGCGGGATGCAAACACGTCTTAATTGGTGCTGAGTCAGGTGATAACTATATTCTTAAAACTATAGGTAAAAATATAACTACTCAAATCATTGAAAGAGCAGTTAAGATATTTTTATCCCATGGTATAACAGTAGTTTCCTCATTTATAATTGGTAATCCTGAGGATACAGAAGAAACTATAACGAAAACTGCTGATTTTGCTATCAAATTAAAAAGACTCTCTAATGATTTTTCTACATGTAAATTCGGCATGCTAACTCCTTTACCAGGTACTCCTATATACAAAAATAGAGATAAATTGGGTCTTAAGCTTATCTCAGATAATTGGGATCAATATACATTTCATGATCCAATTGTGGAAACAAAATATCTATCAATAAAGGAACTCAGAAACATTAATGTAAAAGTATGGCTTAGTTATGCAATGGGTGGAGTGAAAAATGCGAAAAAATAAAAAAGATATTATAATTGAATCACTATCCCATATTGAATTTATTGAAGATAACGATTCCTATGTTTTATGGGACAAGATTAATGATCAAAAGTATGATATTAATAAAACAACTTATGAAATATGTTCTGAAATTGATGGTACGAAAAGTTTAGAAGATATAGCAAATAGTGTTGCGAATAAATACAATGTACAATCAAATGATGTAAAAGATGATGTATTTCAAATTTACTTATTTCTAAAAAAGAATGGTTTATGTTTATGCAAAGGGACAATGAAGTATAACTTAATAAAGTTTTTTAGCAAATTAATTTTCTTAAATGAATGAATATACTAGGGAGGAATAAATATGTATTTAAAGAAGCAGGTTATCTGGAAGGATAGTGCCAAAGGTTCCATGTTATACGATACTAGAAGTGAGAGAAAGTTAGTTCTAAATGATACTGGTACTCAGGTTTTTCTATCAAAATTTGTTAAGTATGCAACTGATGAAGAAATTGCAAGTAGTTTACATGCAAAATTCAATGGTGAGAAATATGAGGACTTATTATCTGATGTAAAATCAGTACTCAATGATATTTATAGTTCGGATTTTGTTACAGACGATTGTGAGCAGAGAGGGTACGTAAATTTATTAGAAATTGACCCACAAATAGACAGTGTAATATTTGAGGTAACTTCTAAATGTAATCTAAATTGTATTCATTGCCTTGAAGGTGGTTCTAGAGAAATCAACGATTTAACCACAAAAGAAATCTTCGACCTAATAGATGAATTACATTGGATGAAGGTGTATAGGATTGTACTTACTGGTGGTGAACCATTTGTTAGAGAAGATATAGTAGATATTATTAAAAAATGTACTGAAAAGAATATTAGGGTTACTGTGTTTACAAATGGAACACTAATAACTGAAAAACTTCTGGATCAAATTAAGGATACCAACGTATTACTACGATTCAGCATTGATGGGGCAGATGCTTTAACACATGATGAGATCAGAGGAGAAGGTAACTTTGATAAGACAATAGGAGTAATGAAGCTTTGTAAAGAAAAGGGTATAGATATTGGCGTAGCAACCACAATCACAACTCATAATTTTGACCAATATCATAAGATTGTAGATCTTGTTACTAAGTTAGATGCGAAAGAAATAGAACTTTCAGAAATCCAAGAGAAGGGTAATGCAACCACTAACAAGCATCTACTCTTAAGTCAAAAGCAAATGGAACAACTTAGAGTAAATAGCCTTGTTGTAGCAGCACAAAATGAAAGATTAAGCAAAGGGATGGGATTCGATAGGCTTGCTGAACTAGCCGAAACAGATGGCAAGGGTGAACACTGTTGTAATGCTGGAGTTTCAGTCTGTTATATAAATGCAGAGGGATCTGCTTATCCATGTATGCTTTTTAAGGATTTTGACGAATTTAAGGCAGGTAATATTAGAGAACAGAGTTTTACAGATATATGGACAAGTTCGCAAGTGCTAGAGAGAATGAGAGAATTGAAAGTGACAGACATTGAATCTTGTGTTAAATGTGAATGTTTTGAAGCCTGTCCAGGAGGTTGTAGAGCAATAGCCTATGCACAGTCAAACAGATTGGATGGTCCTATGGATAATAACTTTTGCTGTACGTCAATTAATCTTGTAAGAAGACGTGACGAGGGAGAGTTTGATTACATATTAAAACGCAATATATCTTAATAGAACATTATTAATGTCTTAATTAACAGGGATATTTATTAGGAGGGTATATTGTGGATAATAATATTTTAAGTTTAACGCCAAGAAGAATGGCAATTTTATGGAGTTACAAAGATGATGGAAATGTTGAAATTATAGCTGTAAATAATGATAAGCAAGAACAGTTAAGTAAGTTTTATGAGGATGAGTTATCGGATGTTGATATTGCTTTAGGAGATAGTGCAAGTATAAGTTTAAATAGTACTGGAACAAAAATTTGGGAACTATGTGATGGTATTGATACGGTTGAAGATATATTAAATAAATTATCACAGGAGTTTCAGGTCAAAAAAGAGGAATTACTAGATGATTTTATTAGTTTTTTAAATTATTGTGATTCGTTGACTATTTTGGATATTAATTGGAGGAGTGTTGAATGAAAGATGTAATCCTTATTAATCCACAGCCAGTAGTATTAAAAGATGCATTTGCTGAAAATGTAATGTTTGTGAGTCCACCGTTAGGATTGGGATATCTTGCATCGGCAGTTAGGAAAAAGGGATTCTCTGTTGACATTATTGATGTGGGTCCTGAAAGGTTGTTAATCCAAGATATTCTAGATGAAATTGAACATCATAAAGTTAAAGTAGTGGGTATAAGTGCATTTATATCCAATTATAGTAGTGGAATTAAAATAGCAAATAAAATAAAAGAAACGTTTCCTAACGTTAAAATAATAATGGGTGGACCACAGGCTTCCTTTATTCCAGATGAGGTTTTACAAACAGGATGTATAGATGTTGTCTCTATATTTGAAGGTGAAATCACTTTTCCGGAGTTAGTAGAAGCTTTTATTCATAATAAGTCAATTGAAGAAATTTTAGGTATTGCATTTATTAAGGATGGAAGTATTGTTAAAACTCCTGCCAGACCTGTAATCGAGAATATTGATGAAATTGACTTTCCTGCTTGGGACTTGTTTAAATTAAAAAATTACACCACACCTGGTATCATTTTAACAGGTCGCGGGTGTCCTTACAAATGTATTTTTTGTGCAGCTAGCGTTATTTCAGGAGCTAGCTATAGAATGAGAAGTACAAATAATGTTGTAGATGAAATTGAGTTCTTAAATAAAGAGTATAATATTTCTACATTTTGTTTTGCTGACGATACCTTCACTGCAGATGAAAAACATTGTATTGATATATGCAGAGAAATAAGAAGAAGGAATCTGAAAATAAAATGGACAGCAGAGACAAGAGCCAATACCGTAAATGATAAAGTAGTATCTGAAATGGTTAAGGCAGGTTGCACACACGCTCAAATCGGTGCCGAATCAGGTGATAATAATATATTAAAAACAATTGGTAAAAATGTAACAACTCAAACCATTGAAAAGGCTGCAAAGATTCTTCTTGGACATGGAATTATTGTAATTTGCTCCTTTATCATAGGAAATCCGAATGATGATAAGGTAACAATTAATAAAACAATTGATTTTGCAATTAAACTAAAAAAATTAGCACCTAAAAATTGCACCGTCATGAAATTTTCGTTACTAACACCATTGCCTGGTACTCCTGTTTATATCAATAGAGAAAAGTTGGGTATAAGACTTACTACTAATAAATGGGACAAATTCACATTTCATGATCCGGTTATTGAAACAAAGTATTTAACAGTTAAGGAGCTTCAGAACGAATTTTCAAGAGCATGTTGCTTAGTGGTTTAGTTAAACATACAAATTAAGAAAGGAAAAAACAATGTATTTGATATTAATACATAGTTAAAGGTAACTTATGGAACAAGAATTTTTAGAGTTTACACCCAAAAGGAAGTCAATTGTTTGGAATTA
The DNA here is from genome assembly GCA_029239975.1 of Anaerocolumna sp. Classification (GTDB taxonomy): domain Bacteria; phylum Bacillota; class Clostridia; order Lachnospirales; family Lachnospiraceae; genus Anaerocolumna. Next base: position 79,186 of record JARBTX010000009.1, on the reverse strand, counting down.
CCAAGATGATGGAACAGCAAGAGTAACAGCAATTCTAACAGATAAGTTAATGAAAACATTAGAACATCAATCCGACTACAATAAAGATACAGATGGTTTGGGCGTTGGTGGTATTTGTATAAATTTAAATTTAACTGGAACAAAAATCTGGGAGCAGTGCGATGGTATAAATACAGTTGATGATATACTAGATATTTTATCTCAAGATTTTAACATCCAGAAGGATGAATTGGCTATTGATTTTCAAGAATTTATTAAATTCTGTGATTCCGTTGATATTATTGATACTAAATGGAGGAGTGTTGAATGAAACAAGTATTGTTAATTAATCCTCAACCCGTGGTACTTAAAGATATATTTGCTGAAAGTATAATGTATCATAATCCTCCACTAGGATTGGGATATTTAGCGTCAGCAATCAGAAAAAAAGGCTTCACGGTTGACTTATGTGATATTGGCCCAGAAAGAATGTTAATTACTGATTTACTAAAAAAAATAGAAGAGAATCAAGTTAAAGTAGTAGGTATCAGTTCTTTTATAGCAAATCATGGCAATGGAATCAGAATAGCCAAACATATAAAAGAAAAACTTCCTTATATAAAAATAGTAATGGGTGGACCACAAGCATCTTTTATTCCGGAAGAAGTATTAAAATCAGGATGTATTGATGTAGTGTCACTTTTTGAGGGAGAAGTAACTCTACCAGAGATTATAGATGCATTTATTAATGATAAACCTTTAGATGATATAACCGGTATATGTTTCATAAAGGATGGGGAGTTTGTTAAAACTGCCCCTAGAACAGTGATCGAAAATATTGATCACATTGATTTTCCGGCTTGGGATTTAATTAAAATAGATAAGTATGTTCAGCCTGGAATTATACTTACGGGTAGAGGTTGCCCTTATAAATGTATCTTTTGTGCTGCAAGTGTGGTTTCAGGTGCTAGATATAGAATTCGAAGCACTAAAAATGTAGTGGATGAAATTGAATATTTACATAATGTATATAATTTGAAGAACTTTTTTTTCGCAGATGATACCTTCACAGCAGATGAGAACCATTGTATTGATATATGCAGAGAGATACGAAGAAGAGGTTTAAAAATAAAGTGGGAAGCGGAAGCAAGAGCTAACACTGTTAATGACAGAGTGGTATCTGAAATGGCAAAGGCCGGTTGTATGCACGTACAAATTGGTGCAGAATCAGGAGATAACAATATACTAAAAACGATAGGTAAAAATATTACGACTAAAACTATTGAGAAAGCGGTTAAAACTTTCTTAGCTCATGGTATCTCAGTAGTTTGCTCATTTATTATTGGTAATCCGGATGATACAAAAGAGACAATATCTAAAACTATTGAGTTTTCACTAAAACTTAAAAATTTAGCTCCAAATAAATATTGCTCTTTAAAATATGCTTTATTAACACCATTACCAGGAACACCAGTATACACCGATAGAGAAAAATTAGGAGTAAAGCTTATCACTTCTAACTGGGACAAATTCACTTTTTATGATCCAATAATTGAAACAAAACACTTAACTAAGAGAGATCTACAAAATGAATATGCCAGAGCTTGGACGTCCTACACAGCAGGAAGATTAGTAGTGGATGAGCAAAATAATCTAGTAAATATGAATCAATAAAAAAGTTTCTATTTTTTTACTAATTACAATTGACAAATAAAGTAAACTGTAGTAATATTTGTAAAAAGTAAGTAGTAAGTAGTAAGTAGTAAGTAATAAGTAATAAGTAATAAGTAATAAGTAATAAGTAATAAGTAGTAAGTAATAATCATATAATGTAAGTAGTAAGTAAAAAGTAGTAAATAAAAAGTAGTAAGTAAAAAGTAGTAAGTAAAAAGTAGTAAGTAATATGTAGCATATCATAATAAATAATAAAATGAATAATAGGAGGTCTATATTGAAGAATTTAACTGTATGCCAAGAGTATACACTTTGTCTTTTAAACAAGGTGAAGAAGAATAATGGGAATCTCTATGAAGGGAAATATCCTGGCTGTATCGCACTAGCTGCTATTTTTGAGCTATTTCTGTCAGAAAAAATAGCATTAGATGATAAGCAAAAAGTAATTATTAAGAATCCAATTGATAGTGACGTTGAGTATTTGAATGTTATCTATGCAGATTTATCCAATGAAAAACCAAAGACACTTAAAAAATGGATGGAACACTATTTAGCTGGATATTCGAATAAACCAATTAAAAGAATAGTAGAGAGCGTAATTGATAGTCTTGATAAAAAGGATTGTTTGAATCTAGAGATAAAGAATGGCTTTTTAAAAGATAAAATTCTATTCAATACGAATATGTCCGATGTTAATCATATTATAGAAAAACTTAGAGCAGAATTGCTTGAATCAGGAACCATGATGGCTGAGACTGTAATACTCGCTTCCTTAATGCATCAAAGTGGTATTCTTGTAGATTATTTTTCTAAACACGAAGTTGACCAGTTAAAGACTCGGATTGATGAAATAAAGAAAAGTGATAATTGGGCTACCACCTCTTTAGTAAAGCAAGTGGTAGATGAATTAGATACAGTTTTAATAATAACAGTAATTGCTGGAATAGTTTAGTAAGAGTGGAGGACGTGTTTTGGCTAGGCGATGTAATGCAGACGAAAATAAAGAGAGTGTTACTATAGGGGAGCTTGTAAAGTTAACAGATACAAGATATAGTACTCTAAAATATTATACTGAGGTGGGGTTACTTCAATATGAGCAAGTGGAAGAAAGACTAACTCGGAGATATAATCGTGAAAATGCAGTTAAAACTTTAGAAACAATTAAGAATTTAAAAGCGCAAGGATTAACCATAATCGAAATAAAAGATAAATTATCGATAACTTTTTAAGATAAAAAATACAGTTCACACATTAGTTTTACGAAAATTTCCATAGGAGATCATTAAATACTTTTTATTTCTAAAGTCTCAGAAGATTAGCCAATACACCAGAAAATGCATAAGATTTTGAGTAGTTTAACTATTCTTATTTTGTGAAATTCATTTAACAAGTTATAAGTAAAATTTAATTACTAGGGGTGCGGCAACAATGAACGAAATAATAAGAGTATCAAATTTGACTAAAAGGTTTAAAGAAAGAATCGCAGTTAATAATATCTCATTTTCAGTTGAAAAGGGTAGTGTATTTGGATTTTTGGGTACTAACGGAGCTGGAAAAAGTACTACCATTAAAATGCTAACTGGGCTTCTATTGCCAAGTGAAGGAGATATTTTAGTATGCGGAATAAATCCAACTGTAAATGAAAAACAACTAGCCAGAAAAATAGGTGTGGTTCCAGAGCAGATAAGCTTATATGAAGATATGTCTGTAGAAAATAACTTAAAATTTTTTTCAAAGTTATATAGAGTTGGTACAATGCGAGTTCAAGAGGTAATAAAGGAATTGGAACTTGTTAGTCATTCTAAAATGCCTATAAAGAAACTTTCAAAAGGTTATAAACAAAGAGTTTTAATTGCTAGGGCTTTGTTACACGATCCTGAACTGATTTTTATGGATGAACCTACATCAGGATTAGATCCTAATATTGCTGTTGAAATAAGAGAAATGATTAGAAGGCTTAAGCAAGCAGGAAAAACAATATTCTTGACTACACATTATATGAATGAAGCAGAGGAACTTTGTGACGATATTGCAATCATTGACAAAGGTAGAATTATGGTACATGAAGACATTAATTCTTTAAAAGCAGATAACTGCTCACAAAAATTAATTGTAAAAACCAAGGAGTCCGAAAAAGAATTTAATATAACTCAATTAGCTGAGATAGCGCAATTACCATTAGATACAATAGTTTCAATTCATTCCAAAGAAATTACTCTTGAAAAAGTATTTCTTGATGTTACGAAAGGATGATAGAGTATGTATTGGAAAGAGTTAAATTTTGGGTTTTTAAAATACTATGGTTTTTTGCTGATGTCAATCATTATGGTTATGTTTCTTAGCAAATACAATTCGGTATTGGTTGATGTAAAAAGCGAATCTATAAATATATTAACTGTAGGAAATGATAAAAAGACGAATGATCTCTTAAGCAATACTATACCAGAAGCAAGTATTGTTAATGTGTCTGATCATAATGAGGGTCTTACTAAGATAAACAATTCAAATGATATGGTTGCATATATTTTTCATGAAAATGATAATAACTCATTTCAGGTTATTTTAAACCCAAAGAGTTCTAAAGCTGTTGATGTAAATGGGATATTTGAAAACTTAAAAAATACTACAGAGTATAGTTTAAAGGTATTAAATAAGGAATTAGACTCAGCTGATGAAAATAATAATCTTCGTAATATATTCAATAGTTTTTCTTTTATTTTGACGTTTGTGTGTTTATTTGTTCCTCATAAGATGTATACCGATGAAAAAAATACACTGGTAGCAATCGTACTCTCTCCTATCAAAAACAGTACTATTTTGCCTGCTAAAATTATATCCACTTGTCTAATTTATTTTGTGGGATGTTTGTATTTTACCTATTCATTCAATTTATCAATAAACGTCTTTATAGTTTTATTTTTACTTGGTCCAATCTATAGTGTTTTTGGATTACTTGCAGGTATTTTAAGTAAAAATAAGTATATTTCATATAGTTTTTATCCGATATCAGCATTATTAATACTTCTTCCTTTTTTCATAAATAGAATGTTGAATTATAAAAAAATAATATATGCTCTCGAAAATAATGTAATTACCTTGTTAATGACCGTATCATTTCAATTGATTATCTTTTTTGTATTATTTTTATGTTTGAACAATATATTTAAGGTTTCTTTAAGGAGAGAGCGTATATGCTGAATTCAATAAGTAGAATTTTAACCATTTTTATAAAAGATTTAAAAGAGAGCAGTATGATTATTATTATAGCGATGCTACTCCCGCTTATTGGGCTATTTGCACCAAGTTTATTAAGTGGTGATGTGAAAGTATGTATCTTAAGCTCAACTGAAGATACATCTTTCATGGGATTTGCGGATAACAGTATAATATATGAGAGCTCAAGTGAAAAAGCAATGAAGTTGTTAAATAACAAAAAAGTGGATGCAGTAATAAACCCACAGACAAAAGAGGTTGTAACCTATACGACTGATCCTTCCGTTTTGGGGAAAATAAAAAGTGGCCTAGTATCGGGCTCTAATGAATCAGTTAATATAAACATAGTAAATGGTCAGTCTAGTAAAATAGCGTATAATGCTTTTCTATGTACATTATTAATTTTAATGATTGGTATAGCGGGAAATCCAGTTCTTTTTGTAAGTGAAAGAAAAAATGATACAATGTCGGCGTTGCTGCTTTCGCCAGTTTCACATGTTGAATTAATAATAAGTAAGGCGTTAAGCGGGTTTTTAAGTGTTATAATAGCTATATTTGTGTTTCTATTTATCACCGATCAACAACAAAATAATTTTTTAGGATTAACTTGTCTTATAATAATTACTGCCCTTTTTACTACTGTTGTAGCAGCTATTATTACATTACCATTTAAAACATTAGAGCAGATGGTGGTTTTTACTACACCGTTGTCATTGATAGTAGTACTCGCAGAAACACTATTATATGAGATGGGTAAAGTAGACTATCTACCAATTCAATCTGGTTTTAGAGAAATATTGGTATATAATAGGTTTCCAGCAATTCAAGTAATAACCTTGTTGGTTTTAATAATAGTTTTATTTACAACTTACATTTATTTTTATAAGAGGGTAAAGAGATTGCAAACCAATTAATTAAATAATTTAAGAGTTTAGGGGGATATCTTAATGGGAGAACAGATATATTTGCATAAGCATGTATTTTTTAAGAAGACACAGGGTGTTGTTATTTTATACAATATTTATGATTATGAATCAAGATTAAAAATGCATTTAGCTGTAAGTCGACTTCTAGAAGACATAGATGGTAAGCGCACAATTGAAGAATTAGCTACAAGATATGATGAACAAAATTATGAACCCATCGAAGGATTTCATGCTAAAGAAATACTAAAGTATTTATTAGTAAATGATATTTTAACTACGAATATAGAGAATGGGAAACTTCCTGAATTAGAACAAAAGACACCTCCGATAGATTTAGTAAATATGCGAATAACCAATTCATGTAATTTTTCTTGCAAACACTGTTTTCCTAATTCAAGTATTCAAAATAAGAGCGATCTAACCTACGAAGAGATAATTGATATTATAACTGAATTAGCAAAATACAAGGTTTTACACTTAACATTAACGGGGGGAGAACCATTTCTTAATAAAAACTTACTGGATATAGTAGAGTATGCCAATTCAAAAGGTATCATAGTAAGTGTCTGCACTAATACATCCCTGGTAAAGGATGAAGATATAAGCCGATTATCAAAATGTGCACTGGGAGCAGTAGAGGTAAGCATGGATGGAGCTAGTGCTGAAACCCATGACAGTTGTAGGGGAAAAGGTAAGTATGATAAACTTATACCTCAAATCCATAAATTAGTGGACGCGAAGGTCCCAGTTTGTTTAAATACAGTAATATCTAGATTTAACTTCCATGAGTATAAGAAAATAATCGAAAAAGCAAATGAACTTAAAGTAAAAGTGCTTTGTATAGACACAATTAGAAAAATTGGAAGGGCTTCAACTAACTGGCAAGATATAGGCCTTACCTATGAGGAAAAACTCGAATTTAATACTTACTATAGGTCGTTGTTTCCAAAACATGGAGATGTTATTTTAGGTGCACATATATTTGCACTTATTTATAAGGATATAATTGAAGATGAACATTTAAATAAAGCTTGTGGTTCATGTCTTTCCACTTTGATAATACTTGCAAATGGAGATATGACTTCATGTTGGAGACTGTATGAAATCAATGAAATAGCTGGTAATATCAGAGAGAATAGTCTGGATTACATATGGAATAATTCAGAATTATTAAAGAAAATAAGAAGTTTAGAAATTAGTTCTGTAGAAAAGTGTAAGGACTGCGCAGAAAATATTTTGTGTGATGGAAGTTGTAGAGCATTTGCCTTAGCGAACCATGGTGACTGGTATGGCGAACCTGATGATGAAAGATGTAGATTTAGTCAAGAATTAAACAGTGCATTACTTAGCAGTTGTGTACAATAAAAAATCTATTAATATACTTATTGGAGGGATGCTTTATGAAACAAGTGATTCTAATATATCCACAGCCTGTAGTTTTGAAAAATTATTTTGCTGAAAAGATTTCCTATAGTACGCCTCCACTGGGATTAGGTTATCTAGCTTCTGCAATAAGAAATAAAGGATTTTCAGTTAGTATCATAGATGTAGGACCTGAAAGATTATCAATAAAGGATATTTTGAACGAAATTGAAACGCAACAAGCCAAGGTTATCGGTATTAGTTCATTTATTTCCAACTATGGTAATGGAATAAAAATTGCGAAACAGATAAAAGAACAGTTTCCAGATATTAAAATAATAATGGGTGGACCTCATGCGTCTTTCATACCCGAAGAAGTTCTTAATTCAGGATATATAGATGTTGTGTCAATGTTCGAGGGAGAAGAAACTGTTCCACTATTAGTTGATGCATTTATTAATAAAAAACCGATAGATGATATTTTGGGAATTAGCTACACTAAGGACGGTAAATTTACATCAACACCTCCTAGACCTCTAATAGAAGATATTAATACAATAGACAGCCCTGCTTGGGATTTGTTTAAAATGGACAGATATAATTTTCCAGGTTCTATTCTAACTGGAAGAGGTTGTCCGTATAAATGTATTTTTTGTGCAGCAAGCGTAATCTCTGGAGCAAGATATAGAATGAGAAGTGCAAAAAATGTAGTTGATGAAATAGAATTTTTAAATAAGAAGTACAATATTACATATTTTGTATTTATAGATGATACATTTACAGCAGAAGAAAAACACTGTGTTGAAATATGTAGGGAGATACGAAATAGAAATTTAAAAATTAAATGGGCGGCTGAAACAAGAGCCAATACGGTCAATGACTTTGTTGTTAGCGAAATGGTAAAAGCTGGATGTATCCACGCAGGAAAAAATATTACAGTTCAAACCATTGACAAGGCTGTTAAAACACTTCTTGCACATGGTGTTTTAGTAACTTGTTCCTTTATAATTGGTAACCCTGAAGATACAAAAGAAACCATCGATAAAACCATTAAATTAGCCCTAAAGCATAAAAAATCATCTATAAATGATAGTGCTTCATCTACATTTTCACTACTTACACCTTTACCTGGAACTCCTGTTTATATGAATAAAGAAAAGTTGGGCATACAATTAACTACAGGTAATTGGGACAATTTCACATTCTATGATCCGATTATCGAAACAAAGTATTTAAATAAGAGAGAATTGCAAAATCATTACGCCAGGGCATGGATGAGCTATAATAGTGGTGTAACCGTAGAATAGATATGACAATCTATAAATGCAAATTCAAATTGCGGTTTTGCAACTTTAGATTGGTGGTAATATACGCAAAGCATATTATAATTTATGATAGAAACTTAGAAAAGAGGTAATTAAATATGAGCTTTGCGGATAATTTAAGAGAAATTAGAAAAGAGAGACAAATTTCACAAGAGGAGTTAGCAGAACGATTAGGAGTAAGTCGTCAAGCAATTTCTAAATGGGAACAAGGTAGTGGCTATCCAGAGACTGAAAAATTACTTGTGCTATCTCAAGAACTTAATGTATCCCTAGATTTTTTGATGTTAGGCGAAACTAGAACCAATGCAAATAGCAATTTTATAACTCAGAATGTAATTACTCCAACTGGAAAAATTACTATTAAATCATATGATGGAAAATCAATTGTAAATTGTTATAAAGTGCTGGCATCACATGTCATCTATAAAGCAAAAAATGATGAACCACAATATTGGTTAATTGGAGTAAACAGTGGAGCATTTTGGGGTGAAAAATCAATAGTATTAGGTTGGTACGCCAATGAAGAAAGTATTAAGAGAGAAATGGATGAAATTGCAGAAGCGATTAAAAGTGGCATACCTGCATATGATTTACAATATGCAGTCAAGGTAAAAAATAACTTATTAAGAGTTAAAATTGATACAGAATAATAATGAAATAATATATACATTTAATATAAAATGTTCACAGAAAGAAACTTTTTCTTAGAAACGGGAACCTTAATATTCGTATTGATGATGATATTAAAGGATCCTTTGATGTTGAAGTACGTAGGTATGATGAACGATAGGAGTTTTCACGAATCTTGGATACTCGATGTTATAATAATTTACATTGATTGTAGTAATAAAGAAATAGTTAATTCAGAAGTAAACCCTTTTGTTAGACGAAGATATAAAGAAAGGGTTCACTTTAGGATTAGCTTTTTTTTTGCTTTGAATTCTTTGTGTAATGTAATTTAGTATCTTGATCAGTTTAAATACGGAATACATAAATTTTAGTAAATTTTTCTAATTCCTATTGATTGTTGTTACGTTTAGTGATATAGTTATTACAGTAAACGTAATATGTTAAGAATAGAGTATGATTAATCAATAATTTTTACACATAATTTGTGCTGATGTTGGGATTTGCCAGTTTAGGCAGCATGGAGGAATAGTATGAGAGATAATGTTAAAGGCGGGGCTCTGACTGAAGTAACTTTTTTCATTTTGTTAGCATTGTATGAACCTAAGCATGGCTACGGAATCATGCAATTTGTGGAGAAGGAAACAGGGGGTCGCCTTAATTTAGGAGCCGGTTCCTTGTATGGAGCAATTAATTCATTACAGGAAAAGAGATGGATTTCTCCAGTGAATGATAGTGATAGTGACGGTACAGTACGTAAAAAAGAATATATGATTACAGAAGCAGGAAAAAAAGTGGCAGAAAGTGAATTAATAAGGTTGAAGCAGTTGATTATAACAGCTTCAAACATAATGAAAGGGGAAGAGAAATGAAAAAATATATTCGTTTTTTTGGAGGATTAATTAGTACACAAGAAAAATGGCTAAACAAAATGGCGCACAATGGTTATCGGTTATTTAAAACTGGAAAAATAACTTATGAATTTGAAGAATGCCAGCCAGACGAATATCAATATATCGTAGAATTTGTAGCAAATAAATCTTTTAAAAGTGAGAAAGAATATCGTAGTTTCCTTGAAGAAATGGGTTATACCGTATTTTATAAGAATATTAATTTAAATTTTTCTAGGTATAAGTTAGTCTGGAGGCCATATGGAAGTGGAGCTGGACAGATTTCTAGTAATCCTGGTAGTTATAATAAAGAATTGTTTCTTGTAGAAAAGAAAAATGATGGGAAGCCTTTTATTCTACACACAACTAATTCAGATAAAGCTTATTATTATAAACCAATAAGAAATTCATGGTTATCGATTTCAATTGTATTCATCGTATTATCTATTTGGAGCCTGATTCGTAATAACACTATCTCGAAAGAAGTAATAATATTTAGTTTAATTGGTTTTCTGTTCTTATTACCAGTGATCCGTTATCAACTAGAAATTATGCGATTTATTAAGGCTTCAAAAATTGCAGAGTAATGATTCGCATTTTTATTGAATAAATGAATCAAAGAATATGCAATGAATGGTGGAATCAGTGGATTAAACTACGTGATTAATCTTGAATGAAACTATAAAAGTGATATTTTTATCACATTTAGATTGACACCTACCTATGAAAGTGATATTATTGTCACATGGATGTTAAATAATGTTATTTTTATAGGAGGGTTATATATGTCTAAAAAGAAAAATTACAGGCAAAAACATATTTTAATTGCATATCTAGCAATTATATTAGGCGGGTTGATAGTTATGCCTTTTCATTTTTCTAATTTTATGATAACAATTATGGAAGTATTACCGATTGCACTTTTTTGTGGACCATATGAAAAAATAGACGAGTTAGTAGAAAATAATCTAAGTATAGCAAATAAATATACAATGATATTTTTATTAATCACATTAATCATTTTTTCTTTGCTTAGTAATAACAATGTGAGAATTCCTGCAAATGCTTATGCGAGTGCAGCATGTATTGCGGTAGGAATTAGAAGTATTTTATTCATTTACTTTGATGGAAATGTTAAGATGGACTTAGGGGAATAGTAATGCTATTAACGAAACTAAAAGAATATAGAGCTTTGAAAAATATGAAACAGGATGAATTAGCTGATTTGGTTGGCGTTAGGCGAGAAACTATTATACGATTAGAAAAAGGTCAGTATAATCCTTCGTTAAAACTAGCAATGGATTTGGCTAAGGTATTTGAAGTCAGTGTGGAAGATTTATTTGAATTTACAGATTAAAATTAAAGATTGAAAAAATGAAATTAACTAGTTGTAACAAATAGACTATCATTATAAATGTGGAGGAGTAAAAATGGACGATTGCGTTTTTTGTAAAATAATTGATGGGAAAATACCAAGTATGAAACTATATGAAGATGAGTATACAATTGTTTTCATGGACATTGCAGGGGATGTAAATGGTCATATGGTTGCAGTACCAAAAAAACATGTGAAAAATATTTTAGATTGTGACAATGATACTTTAGAGCACTTAATTAAAACAGTTAAGTTGGTATCGAATCATTGTGTTGATAAGTGTGGTTTTCATGGGGTTAATTTACTTAATGCAAGTGATGAGAGTGCTGGACAGTCTGTGGGACATTTTCACATTCATATTATACCTAGACAAAAAGATGATGGTATTGATGCATGGCCAGATTTCAAAGGGAGTACAGTATCAATTCAAGATATGTATAAAATATTGGAAATGAAATAACATATGATTTTTTAAGATTTTAAATTAAAGTGATGTAAATGAAATTTAAACCACTCATATCATTTGTAGGAATTATGCAAAAGTATAGTTCCTTTTTATATGGTTTGGTTTAAGACCTGACTGATAACATGATGTACATTATGGGAACTCATAAGAAGTTTCCTTAGTTAGTATTTTAATTTTAAGATTATAAAAGTGGTACGAATTGACTTCTGAAATAAGAGCTTATATAATGAAATGATATAATTGGAATAAAATTACACCGTTATCTGTGGGGAAAGGTAGGTTATGTAATGGCAATAATAATGGGGTTAGAAACGAAATTTAATGAAGTACCATATGAATATGATAAGTGGAGACCAACTTATGTTCCTGAGTTATACACTGATATTTTTAACTACAAGGAGATTAATCAATTAAGTAAAGTACTTGAAATTGGAATTGGAACAGGTCAAGCGACTTTACCTATTCTTAATACTAATTGTCACCTTACAGCGATTGAATTAGGTAATAATTTAGCTGAGTTTTCAAAGCAGAAATTTATAGATTACGAAAAATTTGAAGTAAAAAATATGTCATTCCAAGATTTTGATTGTCCTGATAATACATATGATATGATTTACTCTGCATCTGCTTTTCATTGGATACCTGAAGAAATTGGTTATTCAAAGGTCTATAAGTTATTAAAAAGTGGGGGTATATTTGCACGTTTTGCAAATCATCCATACAAAGATAAAGGTAAGGAAGAGATTCATGCAGCTATGCAAAAGGTATATGCAAAATATATGCCAAACTCGTTAGAATCACTGGAATATAGTGTGGAACAGTGTAGAGAGAGAGCAAATATTAGTAGCCGATATGGATTTATTGATATATGTTATAAAATGTATCAACGAACTAGAACATTTAATGCAGATGAATATGTCTCTCTTCTAAATACTTACTCCGACCATAGAGCTATTGATGATGAAAAGCGAGTTAAATTTTTTAATGAAATAAAAGATGCTATCAATAATTTAGGTGGTAAAATTACTATTTATGATACCATTGATTTACAGTTGGCAAGGAAACCTTGATTATTTACACTTTACATATAAAAGAGGAGAAAAGAACATTGAAAATGTTATGTCTAGGCATTGCTATAATACTTTTTGCTATTTTATTTAAATTATGTTCGTCTGGATTAGATACATTTGCTTTACTTTTAGGTCTTTTGGGACTTGGAATTTCTATTTCGGCAAGTCTGAACAAAAAAGAATAAAATGTATAATGGAAAAGCAGATAAACCCAGTGGTGAAATTTGGACTCCAGTTGAACCACAATAGAGGTTAACTTACAGTTAAGTTATCTTCCTGTATTTCATATGGTTTCACTTATGTATTACAATTATAATAATGTTATCAACGTTGAATAAAAAATTTAGGAGAGATCATATGCTTGATACAAAAAAAGTAGGAATTAAGATAACTTCACTACGCAAAAGCATTGGATTATCGCAAGAAAAGCTTGCAGAAATGCTTATAATTTCCCCACAAGCAATCAGTAAATGGGAAAATGGCCACACCTTACCAGAAACCACGTTATTGCCAATATTAGCACAAATATTTCGATGTTCTATCGATGATATTATTATGCCTGCTTATTCATTTGATGAGAAAATTGAAGCAGAAAAGCCAACACTTTTAGAACAACAAGCAGAATATATAGCAAAGTTTGTAATTCAAAATATGGATAATAAGATAACATCGAAAGAAAGAATCGGGTTAGATAGCGAAACAATTATTCAGTCTGTGTATACAGCATACCCTAATATAGGATACTGCACCGTAACCAAAAGTAAACCGGTGAAAAAAGACGGTAATACCATCATAGGCATTACAATTTCTACACCACAAAAAGAACTGAAGTTACTTGAAAGAATTTATAACAAACATGATACGGAGCTTTATCGATTAAATTTTCTAAGAGAGTATACCATGGATATTCCAAGGATATACCATATAGACTTAGATAAGAAAATTGTTTTAATGGATGATTTATCCGATGATTATATTAGGGGATATGATTTTGATGAAAACAATGAAAATGGTGAAATTATCAGACAGAATTATAATTCTATATTATCTGCAACAGCAAAGTTTCACTCACTTTTTTGGGCAAAATCAGAATCATTTGAAAATATCGGGTATGACTGGAGATTAGAGTCACAAGAGAACCTTCTTGCACATATTAAAGGTATGGAAAAGGAATATCAAAAATATAGAAAAAATGAAGAAGCTGGAAAAATACCAAAGGTCTGGATGAACTTTGAAAATAACCTTGAAGCAAAAAAACTTGATTATTTTAGATTGGCTATAGAGTATCTGAAAGCCAATTATCCAAAATTCATTAATGAAAGGGTTCAATCCGGAAAAAATATTACAATAATTCATGGAGATCTTCATCCAGGGCAAACCTATATGTCAAAAACGAAAGATAGATCAATAAAATTTACTGGAATGCAAGCAGTAAGAGTAGGTCTATGCACGGAAGATTTAGCAATGCTTTTGGCTCTTCATATTGAGTCAGACAAAACAAAAGCAAAACCTTTACTTGATTATTACTACCAATGTCTCAGTGAGAAGGTAAAGGATTATCCATACGAAGTATTTTTAAATGACTATAAACTTTCAATTGCGGAGAATATGTTCTTTACTTTAAGGTTAATCAATAATGGAATCTATGATTTTACTATGAGGGATAAAGCAATAAAAGCTTTTGAAAGCTTTGTTTTAGAAGATAAAGCTTAACAAAATTCATATACTGGACTGTCACGAATCAGATTGATAAGTGTACAGTCCTTTTTGATTTAGATATAATTTTGTAGTGGTTTAAGATGAATAATATAAGTATTCATTAGTTGGTTAAAATGCAAGTTACATTACAAGGTAGTAAAAGAGATAATATATTAATTGAATTAATGGAAATATTAGTTAATTTATTAAAACATATATGATACAATTAAATAAAGTATTGTAGATATTAAAATAAGTTGATTGATTTTCAAAAATGATAACGCTCAATAATAATTAGGTAATATCTATTTAGGTGGTAATAATATGGAAAAATATAGATAAAGCATTGAATTATTAGATAAGTCGGCAAAAATTCGAAATCAATATATTAAAAAAAGAGATATATTATTTTTGGATGGAAGGAAAGTGGTATAACATGAAAAAAAGTATTGAATCAACTATACGTAAAATTAATGGTTCAATGGCTCTTGAAGGGATGTCATTAACTGAAGAAGATAAAAATAGGATAAGAGATATAGATGAAGGTAAAACTACCATTGAACTAGAAATAGGGAAACTAAATAAAAAATATATGAAGAATGATGCAATGATGGATACTATTAAAAAAATAAAAGATGAAGATAAAAAGAAAATTATTGATTTTCTACGAATGGAATGGGGCAGTACAATAATGGTGCTTAGAGAAGGGGAAGTATTTGATTTGAAGGATGAGGATGGTTTTGTTATTTACGATAAAGATAATATAATAGGTCTAATAACATATAGAATAACCAATAATAGATGTGAGATTTTATCTCTGGATTCCAAAATTGAAAATAAGGGGATTGGAACTGGGTTAGTAGAAAAAGTGAAAGAACATGCAAAAAATAACCAATGTAGCTTATGTCGTGTTGTTACTACAAATGATAATTTAAAAGCGATAGGGTTTTTCCAAAAAAGAGGGTTTCATTTAGTTAATTTATATGTAAAAGCTATGGATACTGTAAGAAAAATAAAGCCTGATGTACCCAAAAAAGGTATGGATAATATACCACTTAATGATGAATTAGAATTTGAAATGAATATCTAAACTTGTAATTAAAATATCTTAAGAAAGAAATATGGAGAAATAATTTTATGAATGGAGAAACATTACAAGCATGTAGAATTGTTATTGCAGCAAGGCATGCTTTAAAAGAAAAGAAACCAATTAAATTCAATTTAATAAAATATGAAAATAGTGTTGTTTTTGAATTTTTACCGATGAAAACAACATTTACCGAGAAATCTAGGAAAGCTTTTGATGTAAATGAGTGGTTTCAAGAGTGTCTCTCTAGGGAATTAGTTGATATAAAATTATTAATGCCTTTAATGGTGAAAGATAGAGGTGTACTTGGATTTTCTAATTCGTCACAAAATACGTTAGTATGCTTTTATAAAAATGGAATGGTAACTTATTTTACATCATATTGGGAATATGATAGTTCATCAGGGCTTTGGGATTGCACTTATACGGAACACCTTTGGGAAAATCCACCACAAGGGATTCCTATTTTTGATGATAATACAGATGGTTTTATAAAAGTTTTTGAAAAAATTAAAATATTAGCTCATGAAATTAATTGTGTTGAGTTTGCAGATATTTTTGCTAATGCGCAATCTATTTTGATTGACGGCACAGATGAAACATCAGAAATAGGGATTTCATTGCCTATAAAAAATTATAATTTATTTATGGCTGCAAGTACTGCAGATGTTTTTGGTGCTATGGGTTCTTGGAATGATTCACCACCTTACATGGCACATGAGAAAGGTCTTGATTCGCTTTATAATGAATTATCGGAAGAATTATTAAAACAACAAAGATTAGCCATTCAATATGCTGTTAATCAATGGTAGAAGGAGATATCATTTTGAAATGGAAGCAAAGTTGTTATAATTGAAGCTCTTAGCTAATTACTGATTTTAATAATTTTCTAGATGGAAAAGATGTACAATAATTTTTTTCACTGCCAACTAATAAATTATATTGGATGATATAGCAACTGTTAGTTGCGTAAATTCAAAGTATAATTGGTGGTGTATCGGTTTGATAATTGATATAATTCAAATATCAAATTATCGGAGGGAGTACATGGAAGTCGGAAATCAAATTCAAAAATTAAGACAAGATAATAACCTAACACAAGAACAACTAGCTGAAAAATTATCAGTCTCTCGTCAATCCGTTTCAAAGTGGGAACTTGGTCAATCTGTTCCTGAATTAGAGATAATTATTACTATGAGTAAGTTATTTAATATTAGTACAGATGAATTACTCTTAGATGCCGAAGAAAGGAAGAGAAACAACCAACAGCTACATTTAGGAAGTGTTTATTTGGTTGTAAAAGATTTTGAGAAATCCATAAAATATTACGAGAAGTTATTGTCAATGAAAGTTTCTACTAGAAATTGTGGTGATAAATTTGCAGAATTTTTCTTTGATAATAAATGCTTAGCATTAATGAATCTAAATAATCTTCCAGGACATATCTATTCAGACGATAGAAACTACAAATTTGTACTTAACTTTTGGGTAGAAGATTTATTGTTAGAATTTAGGAGATTAAAACATCTAAATATTGGTGAAATGACAGAAATCACTAAGGTACATGATGCTTATTACTACATTCATCTACGTGACCCCGATAACAATGTAATTGAAATAACAGGTAATTACGAGAGTGAAGGGGAAACAGTAAAAAATGAGTGATGTATGTCAAAGTTGTGGAATGATTATGGAAGTAAATAACTATGGAAAAAATGAAGATGGTAGCGAAAATAAAGATTATTGCCGTTACTGTTTTCCAAATGGTTCTTTTGGAAAAAACGAAACTATGGAAGAAATGATTGAAAGTTGTATTCCTTTTAGAATAAATGATACAGATTGTCCTGATGAAGAAGTTGCCAGAAGAAAAATGATGGACTATTTCCCAAATCTAAAAAGATGGAGAAAGATTACTTAAGAATTGCATTATTGATCAATTGTCGAATAATAAATTCTGTTCTAACATAGAATTATGATTGCATTTATCAATGAAACAATAGAAATCCAAATTGACTAAATTACAAACAAAGAACTCTTCAGAATGTAGAGTTCTTTGTTGGCTTTAAAAATTATGATTACCGATAAAATCACAGAAAAAACTTAATAAAAATCATAAATCTAGTAAATAATTTCTCCCTTAATGGTTTTAGCCATCTACCATTAAGGGAGTTTTATTACATTTGGATTGACTTACCAAAATGTGGAAAGTATAATGAAACGAAATACTTAATCAAAATAAAAAAATGAGTTTTTACTTACTCGCAACTGTTATGATTCATACATATGGGGGAAGCAGGATATGGATAATAAACAAATGGTAATAAACGCATACGCATCAGGGAATGAAATTAATAGAGCGAAAGAAGCTGGACTCTATGGAATGGAGTTTATAAATACTAAGAAGATATTAAAACAGTATATATCAAAAGATAAGAAAATTCTAGAAATGGGCTGTGGCGGTGGATATTATGGTATGCATTTTGCTGACTCATGTAAAGAATATGTGGGCATTGATTTATCACCTGCTAATATTCAAGTGTTTCAGGAATTGATACAAGAAAGTGGATACCATAATGTAAAAGCAGAAGTCGGAGATGCTACTGATTTAAATAATATAGGTGATAATTCTTTTGACGTTGTATTATGTCTTGGACCAATGTATCATCTAAATCCAGAAGGTCGTGCTAAATGTATGGCAGAATGTGAGAGAATTTGTAAACCTGACGGAATAGTAGCATTTGCCTTTATAAATAAAACTGGAGTGATTGCAAAATTTGCGCCCGCGTTTGGTTGGGATAAAGTTCTAACAGCTAAGATAGATGAAAATGTGTTGACTAAAAGCATTGATGATGTAAATCCAGATATTTTTTTCTATTCAATGCCCGAAGAGATGATAGCAGAAGCAAAAAAAGTGGGGTTATCTCACGAAAGATTGGCTGGATTGGACTTTCTTCTAACCGATGATATTATTGAAAATTTTAATTTAGAACAACGAAAAGTATGGTTTCATTATGCTGATATAATTATGGGTAGTGAATATTGTGCAGGATTAGCTAACCATGCAATATTAATTTGCAGAAAGTAGTTAAATCACTTTTACAAAATTCAACTATAAATTGAATTAGAAGAATATTCTATTCAATTAGCAATTGTTAGAAAATTGGTCGTATTTAGATTACTATTAATTTACAAGAAAAACCCGGGTTGAATACTTCTTGTAGAAAGGATGAAAGTTATGTTTAATATGGAAAACATAGGGAAGAATATCTCAGAGCTTCGTAAATCAAAAAATATGACACAAATGGAATTAGCAGATAAAATGAATATTAGCTTTCAAGCGGTATCAAATTGGGAGCGGGGAATATCTATGCCTGATATATCAAAACTTCCTGAATTGGTTCAATTATTCGAAGTTACTATTGATGAATTGTTGGGGGAAAATTCTAATCTTCTTGAAAGTGTTATAACAAATAATACAGTAGAATTTTTAAACCATAACATCTTAGATACAAATGAATTTAAAAAAATTGCTCCTATCATTAAACCAGAACAAGCAGATCAGATATTTAAACATTCAAATCTGTCAGATGATTTGTCAGAGATTGAGGGAATTCTACCGTTTGTTAGCAAGATATTGTTCATGAAATAGTTTCGAAAGCAGTGAAGTCAGAAAATTATGATTTATTAGAAGTTGTTGCACCATTTGTAAAAAATGATTTCCTAAGTGAACTTGCATTCAATATATACGAAAAAAAAGGTCTCTCAGTATTGATTCACATTATTCCTTTTATCGCTAAAAGTACTTTGCAACAAATTGCTGAGAGAGAATATGCTGAATCTGGTTTTAAGCATTTTGAAGAAATAGCACCGTTTGTGGATAAAGATTATCTTAACTCATTAGCTGAAAAGGCAATACAAAAAGATGGTATAAAGTCTATCAGTCCTATTGCACCTTTCTTAGATAAACATATGTTATCACAATATATTATAGAGAAGTTTTTATAATATTCAAAGTCATATTAAGAAGGAGTTCATCTATAAAGATGAGCTCTTTTTTATAAAAATAATACTTGAACAGATATTTTTAAGTATTATACATTGACTTACCAAAATGTGGAAGAGTATAATAAGACGAAATAACTTGATTCAATATAAGAAAGCAGAACTAAGTTTAAAATAATAAATCATAGTTTAGTGCATTATAGGTGAAGTGGATTAACTATTAAGACATGTTAAGTGAGGCATAAATTACGGAGAATAAAAATGATTACAATAAGTGCCATTAGCAAAGAGTATAAACCATAGGAGACAATATGATAGTTGTAAAGCTTGATAATGTAGAATTTAGATTAAAAGAATATCAAGATTTTTCATGGATTAAAAAGTATGGAACAATTTTTAAGGTAATTGACCAAACAGGTTCTGGGTGTATATGCTTTGGGTTAATGAACAAGAATAAAAAGTATTTTATAAAAATTGCAGGTGCAAAAACTACCGAAGCTGAAATAACACCCGATGAATCCATTAAAATTCTAAAAAATGCAGCAGAGATATATAAAAAATTGAATCATCAGAATTTAGTCAAATTAATTGAACATTATCCATTTGAATATTATTATGTTGCTGTATTTGAGTGGGTTGATGGAGAGTGTTTATTTGATCATTGGAATTTTGAATATTATTCTAAAAATCCTAATTTTAAAAAGCCATCTAGTAGATTTAAAGATTTGCCAAATTATAAGAAATTAAAGACTGTTGATACAATATTTTCATTTTTTGAAACTGTAGCTATGAATAATTATGTTGCAGTGGACTTTTATGATGGAAGTATAATGTATAATTTTGATACAGATACCACAACGATTTGTGATATAGATTTTTATAGGAAAAAACCAGCTGTTAATGATATGGGTGAGTGCTTTTTCGGAACTAAGAGATTGAAAGCTCCGGAAGAATATGTTTATGGTGCATGTATCGATGAAATAACTAATATTTATACTCTAGGAGCTTTGATATTTCATTTTTTTGGACAATTTAGTGAGAATGATATAAAGGAAAGATACCTAAGAAATTCATTTTTTCCGTGTTCTATAGATAATTGGAATTTGGATAAACATGTGTTTGAAGTTGCTTTAAAAGCGGTGAACTTAGAAAGAGATAATCGTTTTAAAACTATAACAGAGTTTCATCTTGCATGGAACCAAGCTTTAAAAAATCATTTTTAATAACGAAAAGGAGATTTTATTATGCTAGAATTTAAATTTGATACTCAATTATTAATTGAAGGACATGACTTATCAGAAGACACAATCAATGATTACATCACAAGCAATATCGAAGGCGATTGCTTGCTTGCAGTTGGTGACGATGAAATGATAAAAATACATTTTCACACAAATACACCATGGAAGTTACTTGAATATTGTGCATCTTTAGGAGATATTCATGATATCGTCGTTGAAAATATGGAACGCCAAGCAAATGGTCTACAAGGGTAGCCAAGAAGATGAATGTAGATATTATGATAGGAAAAGAAATTGGTAATGGTGGAACATCCAATGTATATGAGTATGGTGATAATGCAGTTATAAAGATTTATAAACCCCATATATCTGACGGAGTTATTCATAATGAAAAATATATCGGGGAGTTATTAAATAAAACGTCCCTTGATATACCTGAACTTATTGGCTCAATAGATCTAAATGGGAAAAAAGCATTAATCTATGAACGTGTAGAAGGTAAGGTGTTAGCAGATCCACTATTAAATGGCTGTTATGAAACAGAGATGGGGTATTTATATGCTAAATTACATATAGATATACATAAGAAAAGTATAATAGAATTACCATCTCAATATGATTTTCTAAAAAATCGTATTCTCGAATTAGAAAATATATCAAAAGAAAAAAGAGAATTATTACTAGATCTTCTTGATAGTTTCCCAAAGGATAATAAACTCTGTCATGGCGATTATCAACCACTAAATATACTTAATAGTAATGGAAAATATATCGTAATTGACTGGAATGGAGCTTGTTCTGGTAATCCTATCTTTGATGTAGCCTGGAGTTATATGACGTTAAATTCGCCAGTTGTTTCTCATTTACTTGGCGAAAAAGTTGCAGAGTTGTTTACTAATTTTAATAATGACTACATAAATAACTATTGTACATTAGCGGGAATCAGTAAAGATTTGATTCTAATGTGTATGCCAATCGTAGCAACCAGAAGACTCTATGATAACAATCAAAATGATAATGAGATTTCTAGAAGGGAAAGAGATTGGTTATATAATTTTATTCAAAATATGTAATTAAAATATATGCACAAGTTGGTAGAAGGACAAGTTATTTCAGATTTTTATAAATAAAAAATCTTTGAGAGATGAAATACATATCTCAAGAAATTCATGTCCAAAATGTGCTGATATATGTCAGTATATTTAAGGAAATCCGAATTATCATATGTATAATATAGATATAAAATGTTTTATAGTTTAGGCAATTACAAAATTACAGTTATACTATTAAATTTTTATAATAGATTCTATGCCTTATCTGTATCGTGCTGTAATTGTCTATATTATACGTATATTTGAAAGGAGATAGCATGTTAGTAAATAATCCAATAATTCGTGGTTTTTATCCAGACCCAAGTATATGCAAAGCAAATGGCAAATATTATATGGTGTGCAGTTCATTTCAGTTCTTTCCTGGAGTACCTATATTTGAGAGTGATAACTTAGTTCATTGGAAACAAATTGGACATTGTTTTACGAGAAATAGCCAAGTAAACCTACACAAAATTAATAGTTCTGGTGGAGTATTTGCACCTACCATTCGTTTTCACGAAGGAACTTTTTATATGGTTACAACTAACGATACCTACCATAAGAATTTCTATGTTAGTACAACTGATATATATGGTGAGTGGTCTGAGCCAATTTTCGTAGATCAAGGCGGAATTGATCCATCTTTATTTTTTGAAAATGGTAAAGCTTATTTTATGAGTAATGGTAGTGATGATGATGGCAAGGGATGCATTTTTCAATGCGAGATAGATATAAAAACTGGAGAGCGATTAACAGATAGCCGTCCTATATGGAAGGGTAGTGGTGGTCGTTACTTAGAATCTCCACATTTATATCGATTCGGAGAATGGTATTATCTGATGGCAGCAGAAGGTGGTACAGAATATGGTCACATGATTACTTATGCAAGGGGAACAACTCCTTATGGTCCATTTACGCCTTATGAAAATAACCCAGTAGTAACGAATCGTAATCTTGGGGGCCATCAAAGTGTCATTCAAGGAATTGGACATGCGGACTTAGTAGAAGATGAGTATGGTAATACTTTTATGGTATGCTTAGGATTCCGTCAGGCGGGGATGTGGGTACCATATCATCATTTGGGAAGAGAAGTATTTTTAGTGCCTGTAAAGTGGAGAGATGATGGCTGGTTTGAAGCTGGTATAAATGGTACTGTAGAACAAGTTATGGAAATGGATATAAAAACCACAAGTGCTCAATCTGCGATGAATTATAACGTTTCCTCTAGCACGTTAGGAGACAATGAATTAAGATGGGTATATTTAAGAGATCCTAAAAAAGAAAATTATGAATTTATTGAAGACGGTATTCGTCTTAAAGGAACAACGGTTTCTATCAATGACAGAGATACACCAACCTTTATAGGAATACGCCAATCAGAATTTTACACGAATCTTAAAGTTAATATAAATAGTAATGCAAAAGAAGCTGGCGCGACTTTCTATATGGATGAAAATCACCATTATGATCTTGCGGTAACGAATGAGAATAACGAAAGAAAAGTTATGTTAAGATTATGTATTGGTGATATAAACGCAATTGTTAACCAGACAAGGATAATAAGTGAAGATGATTCTATTGTATTAAAAATAGTTTCTGATCCAATTAACTATTATTTTTACTGTCTAGTAGGCAATGAAGAAATCTTTTTGGGAAGTGCGCAAGCAAAATACTTATCTTCTGAAGTTGCAGGTGGTTTTACTGGAGTTGTTATGGCAATGTATGCAGTGTCGTCAAAAGAAGATAGTAAAGAGTATGCAGAATTTACTAAACTAAATTGGGATCAAAAAGAAAATCAATAGATTCTTCAAATAGTGAGTATTCACATCATAGCGAAAAAAACACACAAGTCTTTTAACAAGGGTTTGTGTGTTTTTTATTACATAGTATAAAGTGCAGCTATCTAGTAGTTATGTTACTTATGAATAATCAACTATAATCATTTTAATAAGAATATTATTCAAAATGAAGTAGTACTGTTGTATAATATATTTAAGTGGAAAATTATGGTGCATATAGTTAATTGTTATGTTAAAATAAAAATGCTTCCATTTTTATTAAGATTAATATGAGTTTAATAAGGTGTTTGTAACAAGGAGGAATATATGAAAGAAAAAATATTAATGATTATACTTACATTGTTTTTAGCCATAACAATGAATGCATGTGGTATGAAACCCAAAACAGAAAATTCAATTAAAGAAGTAGAACCAACGCTTAGTGAAGAGATACAAACGAGTGAACCAAATAGTACTAGTGAACCTACTGAATCCGATAATTCATCAATAAGCACAGATGAGAATAACAATACAGATGTAATTACAAATGAGACTGAAGATAAGTCTGAAGATACAAGCAATATGGGAAATACAGAGGGAACTGAGAATGTAGATAGTACAATAGAAGGTGATGTATTCACAAATCCAGTTGTTTTGTCTACACCACCATTTAACTATTATTTATCAGAGAATGCATCAAATAAAAAAAGTGAACCTAAAAACCTAGAGATAACATCAAGTAAAACAAATCAGATTACAGATGAAGCAGAATGGTTACTTAATAATAATCTCTCTATGAACACCTATCAAATTCCTAATACAAGCCAAAATAGTGGAGAAATACTACCAGAAGGCATTGATGAATCTTTCGATGAATTAATAATCACTAAAGCCTTTTATGATGATTCTTATATCTATAGTACTTATGGTGCAGATTTTTCAGAGGGTTATATTTTAAATATATATGATATTAAATCACTTGCGCTTATAGCAACATTTGACTTCTCTAATTATAGATATTCACCGGATTTCATCCTAGAAGATTATGACTTTATTCAACAAAAAATTAATTGGGCAATCTTAAAAGATAATATTTTATATGTTTCACATAGTCACATGACTTATGCGAAAAGTTCTAATAACATGAATGCTTATATAACTGCTATAGATTTAACTGATATGAGTATATTGTGGAGAACGGAAGCATTAGTTAGTAATTCCAATAATTTTTTAATCATGGATGATGTTATTATAAGTGGCTATGGTTTTACAGAGGAAGACGATTATTTATACCAAATTAGTATTAATAATGGTGAAGTATTAGATAAAATTAGTCTAGCTTCCTCCCCTTATTACTTAATTAAAAGAGAAAATACATTATATGTAAGAACATATAATACAGATTATGAATTAAATATAGTACAGTAATTGGTGTAAAAGTATTACGATTTGGTATTGGTACAAATTATATGCAACAATTATTATTTTATGGCATATGTTATATAAATTGATATAGTGACTGTATTGAGGTTAAACATGGAAATTTATATCGTTCAAGAGGGCGATACTATTAATTCAATAGCTGAGAAATTCGGAATTCTATTATCTAAATTGATATCTGATAATGGATTAGTAGAACCATATAGTCTTGTAGTTGGGCAAACTATAGTAATTGCTTATCCAAAACTGAGTTATACAGTACAGGAAGGTGATACATTACAGAGTATAGCAGATTCATTTCAAATATCAGTGATGCAATTATTAAGAAATAACCCAGAACTTTCTAATAGAGAATTTATTTATCCTGGAGAGACAATTACAATAAGTTATGAAAACAATAAAGGAAAGTTCATGATTATTGGCGTTGCTTATCCGTATATAAGAGAAGATTTGCTAAAAAAAACATTGCCATATTTAACTTACTTAACTATTTTTAATTATCGTGTCAATAAAGATGGGCAAATTATCGAAAGTGACGATGATACGGAAATGATTCGTATAGCAAAATCTTATGGAGTTGCCCCATTAATGTTGTTAACAACGCTAACAGCCCAGGGAACTCCAAATATGGAGGCTGTTTATTCCATTTTACTTGATCAAAATGTTCAAGAAAAATATGTGGAAAATATCCTTAGAATACTTAGAACCAAAGGATTATATGGTATTGATGTTACATTTTTATATGTAAATATAGCAAATCTTTATCTTTATGTAAATTTAGTAACACTATTAGTAAATCGATTACATGCAGAGGGTTTTCTGGTATTTCTCACAATTAATCCTAAGCTCGAATATACAGATGGTGAGATCACATTTGAAAAAGTTGATTATTCAGCACTTGAGAAAATTGCAGATAATATCACATTTTTATCATATGACTGGGGTTTTTCAATAGGGCCACCTTCACAGATTTCAGTTATAACAACAGTATCTTTTTTAGAATATTTGGTATCGACTATGTCTCCAGAGAACATAGGAATAGGAATGCCAACTTTAGGATATAATTGGCAATTACCTTTTATAGCAGGTTTTACAAGGGCAAATTCATTAAATTTTGATTCTGCAATTGCACTAGCAGGGCAAGTTAATGCAGTTATTGAATATGATGAAAATACATCATCATCATATTATTATTATTATGACATACAAATAATAGGAGAACCAGTTCTGCATTTGGTATGGTTTAAAGATGCAAGGGGTATTAATTCATCACTTCAAAAATTAGAGCGGTATGGTTTGAATCAAACTGCAATCTGGAATATTATGTACTATTTTGCACAAATGTGGGTTGTTATAAATTCTCAATATGAGATTGAAAAAATTAATAATGATGAATCGTTAACTTAATAATGAGTAAATTTAAATGTTTTAATTTAAGCCATTTTTATTTTTAAAATGTAATTTTTAAGTTGACAATATTTATTTAAAGCATATAATAAAGTCAATAACATAGGAAAAGCCTAGACGGAAACGAGTAAATTATATGAATCATACAGAGAGAAGAACATTTGGTGGAAGTTCTTTATGAAAGAGTATTTTTGAAAACCATTCCTGAGCTGTAGTACTGAAAGTTTAAGTAAGTACTTCCGTATGCCTGCGTTAAAGGATAGGATTTGATAGAATCCGAAGTGAAAAGTTAAGGTGGAACCGTGCATTTTTGTATCTATGCACCCTTAGATAAGTGACAGTTATGTCATTTATTTTAGGGTGCTTTTCTTATGTTAATTTTTAATTAAAGGAGACTATAAGAAATGAAAATAAGTATGAAAGATGGTTCAGTAAAAGAGTATGTGTTTGAAGAAGCAGAGGGAAAGGAAGCCTTCAGACATACAACTGCACATGTTTTAGCGCAGGCAGTAAAAAGATTATATCCAAATACAAAATGCGGGATCGGTCCTGCAGTAGAAGACGGTTTTTATTATGATTTTGATTTTGAATTTGATTTTACTTTATCTCATCTTAACGAACTAGAGAATGAAATGAGAAGAATAGTAAAGGAAAGTATTCCACTCAAACGATTTACATTAGACCGAGAAGAAGCAATTACTTTAATGAGTCAAAAAAATGAGCCGTATAAGGTAGAATTAATTCGTGATTTACCAGAGAACGCAGAGATTAGTTTTTATCAACAAGGAGAATATGTGGACCTTTGTGCTGGCCCCCATGTTCTAAATACAAACCTTATTAAAGCATTTAAGTTAACTGTAATTGCAGGTGCTTATTGGAGAGGGAATGAAACGAATAAAATGTTAACTCGTATCTATGGAACATCATTTCCAAAGAGTAGTGAACTAGATGAATATCTGAAACGATTAGAAGAAATAAAGAAAAGAGACCATAGAAGACTGGGTAAAGAATTGGAGTTATTTACTATTATGGATGAAGGACCAGGTTTTCCATTTTTCTTACCAAAAGGAATGGTTTTAAAAAACTTATTAGTGGATTATTGGAGAAAAATCCACACAAGAGAAGGATATGTAGAAATAGCTACTCCTATCATGCTTAACAGAGAACTGTGGGAAACTTCCGGTCATTGGGATCATTACCGTGAAAATATGTATACATCTATTATCGATGAAACTGAATATGCAATCAAACCTATGAATTGCCCTGGTGGGATGTTGGTATATAAGCTGAAACCACATTCTTATCGTGATTTACCGATTCGAATGGGAGAGCTTGGAGTAGTTCACAGACATGAAAAATCTGGAACATTGCATGGATTAATGCGTGTTCGTAGTTTTACACAAGATGATGCTCATATCTTTATGACAAAGGAACAGATTCCAGATGAAATCAAAGGTGTTATTCGATTAATTGATGAAGTATACAGCAAATTCGGATTTAAATATCATGTTGAACTATCAACTCGCCCAGAAAATAGTATTGGTAGCGATGAAGATTGGATTCTTGCAACAGATGGATTAAGAAAAGCATTGGATGACCTTAGAATGCCGTATATTGTTAATGAAGGTGATGGTGCCTTCTATGGACCAAAGATTGATTTTCATCTAGAAGATTCCATTGGGAGAACATGGCAATGTGGTACGATACAATTAGATTTTCAATTACCATTAAGATTTGAAGCTAAATATATAGGAGCCGACGGAGAAAAGCATAGGCCAATTATGATTCACCGCGTGGTATTTGGTTCCATCGAGCGTTTTATCGGTATACTGATTGAACATTTTGAAGGAAAGTTCCCATTATGGTTAGCACCAGTGCAAGTTAAGATACTTCCAATTTCAGTTAAATTCTCTGATTATGCCATCTCCGTAATGAATGAGTTAAAACAAATAGGAATACGATGTGAGTTAGATACTAGAGATGAGAAGATTGGTTATAAAATCAGAGAAGCACAACTTGATAAGATTCCATACATGTTGGTCATAGGTCAAAATGAGATTGATAGTAATGCGGTTTCAGTACGTAGTCGTGATATGGGTGATAAGGGAACTATTCGTATTTGTGACTTTAAACAATTAATTATGGATGAATTAGAGCAGTGATTTAACAGTTAATTGACGAATACGGTTAGGGTGATAAAAGGTGAAATTGAAATGAGAATTGATGTATATATTCATTTACACCTTTTACCCTAATCCTATTATAGTTTATAGTCAATTGCCAACTCTTTAATTTATAGAATTTAACATATCTTTAATATGAATATTCTAGCATTGGTTGCCCTAGGCGGGCAAGATTCAGTTAGAAAATTTTAAAAATAGTAAGCTAAATAATGAAGTCTATAATGTTTCGCAATTGCCTATAATTATAGTTAAATGAAAAAGGAGAGAATTATGAGTGAACAATTTCTATGTGTAATGGCAGGGTTTGACGATCAAACAGAAAAGCATCTTGAGGAATTACAAAAAGAACTTTATCAGAGGGAATTCGTAGGAATTCATACAA
Organism: Anaerocolumna sp.; assembly: GCA_029239975.1. Taxonomy (GTDB): domain Bacteria; phylum Bacillota; class Clostridia; order Lachnospirales; family Lachnospiraceae; genus Anaerocolumna. The sequence continues at coordinate 49,970 of JARBTX010000009.1, read as the reverse complement.
AAAACATTCCACTACATATTACATTGGGGATATTTGATGTGTCAGAAGAGAAAATGATATCTACATTAGTGAAAATGGTTTCATCTAATACAGAATCTTTTGATGTTACTTTTAATCATATCGGTATTTTTGGGGGCTCTGAAGTTTTATTTATTGCACCAGATATTAATAGAGAATTATTAAAATTGAAAGAGAATTTCGGTGAAAGTTATGATTGGACTCCACATGTTACTATGTTAATCGATGAGCCAGCCGAAATTTTTAAGGCAGCGCAGGTTTTATCAAGTTCCTTTACGAAATTTAAAGGTAGAGTAGAAAAGTTGTATCTATATGAATTTTGGCCTTCTAGATATATTTTAGCTGAGAGTATGTTAAACAGATAAAATTTGTAATAATTATATTTGTATCTATAGGGAAATGTGATTATATTGAAGTTGGTTACTCTGGATCATATTGGGTTGATATTGCTGATCTTTTTACTCAATATTGGCATAGCTAAATAGCTATGCCAATATTTTTATTTAATCAGGTTGACATTGACGCAAGGTCAAGTGGTACAATATGTAAAAAGGGAGGTGGTTACATGGACTTAATCAAGATTACTGACTTGACGACACAACTTGATATTTCTTCTAGAAGTTTGCGTTATTATGAACAAATGGGTCTAATACAAAGTATTCGACCAGATTTTGAGAAATATCGTTATTACGATGCAGATACGATTGAACGGCTCAAACAAATTATGGTTTTACGAAAAATGCAAATTCCAATCAAAGATATTATACGCATTTATGAAAGTGATGATATGAGTGTTATCGTTGAGACATTCGTAAACCGTATTAAAGTAATAGATGATGAAGTTACTGCGTTGTCTGAACTGAAACGAATTGTAAACGAGTTTTTGCAGATTATGATAAGAAACGGAATTAAGAAAATATCTGCTCTCCCTTTAATTTTTGATGAGATGGGTAAAGAATACGAAATTTTGGAAGAACATAAACCGATTACCTTTGAAGAACTTAAAGCAGTAGATGAAAAACTGACTAAGCCACTTGACATAAGAATTATGGAATTACCAACAATGAGAGTTCTATCTTCCTATCTCCATGAGAATAAACGAAAATCCGATACTGACCTTTTTCAGAAATGGTTAGCACAAAACAATATATTAACAGTTGGTACTAGTAATGGTGACATAGGTAAACATGAGCGATTTGATTATATCGATACAGAAACCAATGAATATGTCTGTATATTAAAAATAACAGATGATTTTGATCTTGATAGTCCATTTGTAGATTTCACCTTTGTAGGAGAGTTATTTGCAGGAGTTGGTGCTTACCAAGGGGATGATATGGGACAGGCATACGACAACCTTAAAAGTTATATTGAAAACAAGTCTGAAAGTTTTATGATTGATTACCCTTATATCAATCAAACACATATCGATTGTCTAGGTGAAGAAGTGCTGTCACTATATGATGACAAAGCAAGGTATGAACTTTATATGCCTGTAAAAAGACGGGTAAATATAGATGAAACACTTGATGATATGAGTGAAATAGAGAATATAACCATATCTGAACTTGAGAAGTGTGAATCAATTTTAACTACTGAAAATATTGATTTAAATACAATGGTTTCAGAGGCTTGGGAACATAATATGAATGATATTGGCGAACTTCATATATTAGCCAATATGGATTTCCAAGGGTCAATCACACCACAAAAATATAAAATTCCTTTTCGTGTAGATGTAGTTATAAAAGCTGAAACTGATAACAGTATTCGATTGTATTGGGGAAAAGGTGCTGTTATATTAAACTGGGAAAATAATGAGAGCGAGCTACGTGTTCAGGATCCCTTCACTGGTAGACAATATGGTTTTCAGAATAAAGGTGGAATTCCAATAGGAGAATACGTAAAATTAACCTGGATTGTTGGAAACGAATATTTAGCAGTTATCGTTAATGATGAAATCCGACATATCGGTAAAAAGTATCCGTATACAAGGACGTTAAGAAGCCTTGATTTATCAAATACAATTCGCATAGGGAGTAATTCTAAGGACCTTTATACCTCCTTTGTTTTGCGAGTCAAATCTTTAAAGATATCAAAGCTAATGCAAAAAACAAAAATACATATAAAAAAAGGAGCATTAACTATTATGCAAAGACAAAGTAATAATATTTTACCAAAGCTTCGTCCACAAAACATTGGGTATTTAGGTGAAAACTATCCATTTAACGGAAGTATGAGATATTTAATGGAATGCATCGGAAGAGATGATTTATCCGACTACTGGTTATCAGCACATGTAAACGGAGATGCTTATACCTTTGTATATTCACCATATAAAGGTGGTGGTGGGGATACTTGCGTAACAGAGCGTTTGTTCAGTGATGAAGATGAAACTTATATTAAATCTATCTTTCAGATTTACGGTTATGAATGTACCTATATTACAAAAAAGCAAATTAATGAAAATAAGCAACTTTTTATTGATATGGTAATGAATTATATCGATAAGGGCATACCAGTAATCACTGCAGGGTTTGTTCGTGCAATATGCGGATATGAAGATAACGGGAAAACCTTATTAACACTGGAATGGGACAGTTTAGAACCTGTTAAATTTAATACGGAACAAGAAATTGACGGGTTACTATTTATTGGAGATAAGAAAAGAGAAGTTTCACTTGATGAGTTGTGTATAAAAGCAATTACAGGAATACCTAATATTTATTGTATGGAAAAGGAGGGTGTTTATTTTGGACACAAAGGGTTATATAAATGGGCTGATGATATCGAAAACGGTAAATATGATAACTTTACAAAGAAAAACTTCGATGTATGGGAGTATTATACTGTTTATATCGTTAATATAGCAACAAATGTGAGTGGAGTAAAGTTTGGTTTTGACCGTCCAAATGATTTACCAAATTTATATTATAAAGAGCATAAGTGTGAAAACTATGAATCCTTCCTGAATGAAATGAATTTGATTACTTCTGAGATGAATACTTTGTATCAACAGTTAAGTGATATTGGTGGTGCATTTAACATCACCCTAAAAGCTTTGCAAGATAAGCAAAATCGAAAACAGATTGCAGACAAAATAAGAGAAATTGGTAAAGTGAATGAAAGAATTTTATCTGCGTTTGAATTATTGAAGTATTAATCATTGCGCTGCTTTCCTATTGAACAATAGGAGCAACTGTTAGAATGTAAAAATAAAGTCCCTATTTTTAATTAATTTCCAACCTTTTTTCTATTCTGGTGTCTATATAAGTGTAAAACGTTTTACAAGGAGCTAAACATGAATACACAACAAGCTGAAAAAATAGTAACTGAATATGTAAAAAAAATTTATGGTTTTGCACTTAAAAAAACTGTTAACTTACAGGATGCTGAGGACTTGGCTCAGGATATTACCTTAAAGCTTTATAGTTCATTACTGATTAAGGATGTAGATAATATCAACGCATTTGTATGGTGTATTGCCCATAATACCCTAGTTAATTATTATAGGGGTAAGGCAAAGAGAAGTGTTGGTATCCCGTTTAGCGAACTGGAGGATATGCTAAGTGGAAGTGATGACCCTGTTGAAAACTTTGTGGAAGCTGAAATGATTAAGCAATTACAGAATGAAATTGCTTATCTCTCCAAAATACAGAGACGAATAATCATTTTATACTATTATGAAGGAAAAAAACAAGGAGAAATTGCTGAGATTTTATCCATACCAGTTGGCACTGTTAAATGGCACTTATTTAATGCAAAACAGAAAATGAAGAAAGGGATGGAAACAATGAGAAATGTAAGTGAATTAAAATTCAACCCAATAAAATTTAATATAATGGGGTTTATTGGATCCGTTGGTACAATGGGAGGTACTTCAAACTTTTTTAGAAGCACATTATCTCAAAATATAGCATATTGTGCATATCACGAAGCAAAAACAATTCATGAGATTGCAGAAAACCTTGGTGTTTCTCCGGTTTATATTGAAAGTGAAGTTGATTTTTTAGAGGAGTATGGTTTTTTAATTAAAAAAGATGGTAAATACCTTACAAATATGATTATTGATGAACCAGATGATGCTCATGAAATTTTTAAATTACAGGAAGAAATATATTCAAAAGCTGCAAAGTTGATTTCAAACGAACTTTTTGATGAGCTAATGAAAAGTGACTTACTTAAGTCTGATAAACTATATTATCCTGATAATGATAAAAATTTTCTAGCATGGGGACTTCTATTATATTTACTTGCCTGGAGTAATGAGAATGCTAAAACTAAAATTAGATTTGATGAAGTTGCTACGATTCGAAAAGATGGTGGGATAAACATAGCTCTTGCAGGCTTAGAGAGTACAAATGGATCAAATCAGAAATATTTTGATAGCATGAAAAAATGGTTCGGTCCTATGTGGAACGGTATTGAAAATGATGAGGAAAATATTTTATTATGGCAAATTAATTCTGAGTGGTCAGACCGTGATGTATCAATAGATGATTATAGTAAAGATATAGCACGAGATTTAAAGCTTCTTAATCGTTTTATAACAGGAAAAGCACTATCGATTGATGAATATACCTTTATGCTTCAAAAAGGATATATTAAGAAAAAAGATGATAAATTTGAACTTGCTATCATTTGGTTAAAAGATGAAGCTATTAAAAAACAATTTCTAGAATTATGTGATAAAATTAAAAAGAAGCATAAAAATAAATTAGAGCCTATGATTGAACGCTATTGTAAAGCTATAATTGAGAGCAAACCAAAACATATACAAAAAATGCAAGCCCACGGGTTGCAATATATCTTACACTCGGATGGTTGGTTCTTATTATACACAGTAAAAGAGCTACTTGAGTGTGGTAAATTACAGATTCCAGCAAATGCGCAGAGATTATCATTATCTACTCTTTTGATGCCTAATAATTAGGATATAATTGTTTAAAAAGTGTAGAAGTGTATCGTGTCATTATATCCCCCCCATATGCCTAAGCTTTAATAATGAAGAGTTCAATATATGGGGGGTTATGGAAGTTAAATTAATTTTATTAGATAAATATGATTGTTCTTGGTTGGTTATTTAGAAGGTTAGGGTAGACAAATGTAACTGAATTGACTAATATTATCTTATATGAATATATTTTTAATTCTTATGTGAATGTAAGTCAATCGAATAACAAAGGAGACTATTTTATGTTTATCTGGCAAAAAGAGTTTGAATTAGGGATTTCATCAATAGATAATCAGCACAAAAAACTGATAGAGATAGGTAATAGAATCAATGATCTTTTATCACTTAGTACTGATGGTATTGACAATTTCGATGAAATCATTGAAGTTATGGGGGAATTAAAAGATTATACGGTTTATCATTTTACAACCGAAGAGAAGCTTTTAAAAAAATACAACTATCCAAACTTTGACGAACATAAAGAAGCACATGATAAGTTTATAGCTGATATAGATTCCGTAAATCTTAATTCAGCTGTAGTAAATCAAAGTGAATTTTTAAATGAATTACTTAATAAGATAGTGAACTGGGTATTTTACCACATCATAACGGAAGATTATATGTATAAGGATTTTTTGATATCCTTAGGATCAAAGTAAATAAAATAAGTTTGAATCATAGTGAAATCCTCTTATGTAATGAGTTGCAGCGATAGAATAATCGTTATCATTATATAGGAGGATTTTTATATTGTTTATTCCAAATGTGCAATATATCAAGAGAATTAATAGGGGAATTATTCATTATTGATATAAAAATAAAAAAAAACAATTATATGATAAAAAGTTCTTGTAAATTGTTAGAAATATGGATATAATATGAATATATTTAATGACAATAAATGGATATATTTTTGATTTATAAATAAATACATATTAATAAACAGAATAAAACTGATATCTATTGTTGAAAAGACAGATTTTGAGAATTATTAAGTGGAAAATTCAAAATTTGATTTGATTCGTTCTCTAAATCTATGGGATTCTTATTATAAAAAAAATTTTCTAAAAAAAAGAAACTTTTTTTTTATGAATTTATTAATAATAATTACTATTACTATAATTATTGCCTAGAATCTCAATTACAACTATAGATCAATTTATAAATCCTATGTATTACCACTTATTGTATAAATTATTTTGCAGTTACATTTACTATGAAACCTTATTTTACTACTAACGTGAAATTTGAAGGAGGAAACCTATGCAAAAACTAACTACAGAATTTGAATCACAAAATAATATGTTACACAGAATTAATCAATTAAAACATGAACTTAATAACAAGATAAGCTATTATAATGGAAATATTAGTAATGATGAGATTGTAAGTATCAGTAGATCTTTGGATATGTTGATCATTGAATATCATGAAGGTAGAATCAGCAATTGAATGTAAGGAAGTGTTCTTTATGACAAGCAAAAATATACGAAAGATAAAATTTATTATAGGTATTATTGGTATAATGTTTTTTTTATCTACCATGAAACGTGTACAAGCAGAATCAAGTGAAACAAATTTATATAATATATACGATAATCATGATGTTGCGATTCAATCTAAGCTAGAAGCAATGAATAAAGATATAATATATATTTGTTTCGGAGCAATTATCATAATAATATTTATAACAATAATGTTAAGAAAAAACAAAAAAATAACTTTGTTGACTAAAATGCTTCATAATACAAATGAGTTAATCACTAATTTTATTAATGCCGATGATCGCTTGATTTATTTAAAGGATGAGAATTATAAATACGTTTTTGTTAATAAAGCGTTAGAAAAATTTTATGATTTAGAATCTGATGATATTCTTGGTAAAGATGATTATGAGTTTAGTGAAGATTATTTTGCTACTCTTAAAAGGCAAACGGATGAAGCGGTTTTAAAAAATAATGACAAACGTATCGCTGAAGTAAATAGAGGAGGTAGAATTTATAAAACAAACAAGTTTCCTATAAAATTACTAAATGAAAATTATGGTATAGGAGCATTTATAGAAGATATAACCGATGAAGTAAAACATGTCCGTGAAGTTGAGCAGACCCTTCTTAGGAATACGATTATGGTTGATGTTTTCCAGAGAGATTTTCAGAGTTTATCTGACCATATGGACTATGTATTACAACAATTATTAATGTTAACGGAAAGCTTGTATGGAATCATATATTTTTGCAATTATGATAAGAATGAGATTTCGCTTACTGCAACCTGTTTTCATGGAATTAAGGAAAACTTAAAAGATATCAAATCATTAGAAAATTTTATTGATAAAACAGAAATTATACAGAAAGTAATTTTGAATAAAAAACCAATAGTTATTAATGAAGCAGAAATTTTAGATGATCAAGAAAAAATTTCTAACGAATGTATTAAGTTACACAAGATTATTATAGTTCCTATCATGATAGAGAATCAGATCGTTTCCATTGTTTGTTTATCGAATAAAGGCATTGATTATACCGAGAATGACATACAACAGATTTCTGCTTTTATGACTGGTATATGGAGTGATGTGGAAAGAAGAAAACAAAAAGTAATCTTAGAAGAAACAAACATAGAAATAATGCAAAGAAAAAATGAATTGCAAACTCTTCTTGATTCAACCGCAGAGGGGATATATGGTATTGATCTTAATGGTTTATGTACATTTATCAACCAAAGCGGTATAAGGTTATTAGCTTATGAAACTCAAGATGATATAGTTGGTGAGAACATTCACAAAAAAATACATCACCATTACATGGATGGACGTACTTCACCGATAGAAGATTGTAATATTTTAAATGCTATTAAAGTGGGAGAAGGAATTCATGTTGAAGATGATATATTTTGGAGAAAAGATGGTTCATATTTTGATGTGGAATACAATGCTTACCCACAATACAAGAATGATGAAATAATCGGTGGGGTTGTAACATTTATTGATAACTCTTTAAAGAAAAAAATGGAAAAATTATTATATGCAGAAAAAGAACAATTTCGAACTACACTTCTTTCAGTTGGGGATGCTGTCATTTCAACAGATAATAATGGTAAAATAAAGGTTATGAATTCCGTTGCAGAGAAAATGACCGGTTGGACGCAAAGGGAAGCATTGAATCAACCATTTGATGCTGTATTTAACATTATGAATGAATTTACTAAAGTACAATGTGAAAACCCTGCTTTAAAAGTTCTAGAAACAGGCGAAACATTCGAACTGGCCAATAATACTATTCTAATTTCAAAAAATGGTCGTGAAATTCCAATTGAGGATAGTGCTGCACCAATTAAAGATGAAGATGGCAATATAAAGGGAGTAGTAATTGTATTCCGAGATTTTACTGAAAGAAAGGAAAAAATAGAGCAAATTCAATTTTTATCTTTTCATGATCATTTCACAGGGCTCTACAATAGAAGGTATATCGAAGATGCAATCCCTAAATTAGACATAGAAAGGAATTTGCCACTTGCTGTCTTTATCATAGATATAAATGGGTTAAAACTTACAAATGATGCCTTTGGTCATAAAATGGGCGATGAATTGATATTTTGTGTAGCTGAACTAATAAAGGAGAATTGTACAGAAGATGATATTATCGGTAGAATGGGTGGAGACGAATTTATAATCCTAATGCCTAATACAAATGGCGCGAAAGCGAACAAGGTAAAGAATAGAATCGTTAAAATGGCATCAAGGAAAAAAATTGATTCTATCATTGTATCTATAGCAGTAGGTTATGCTGTTAAGGACGATGTAAGTAAAGATATTGATGAAATTATTACACTAGCTGATAATGAAATGTATAAAGATAAGATAAAATTCGGTAAGCTTATGCGAAGTAAGACAATAGAAACAGTATTAAAAAATATAAATCTAAAGTATAATCAGGAACAAATCCATGCTGAAAGGGTGTCTGGATACTGTGAACGTATCGCACGAGCCTTAAAGTTGGATGAAAAATCCATTCAAGATGTAAAAACAGCAGGAGTTCTTCATGACATTGGAAAGATAACCATATCTCCGACATTATTAAATAAGAACGAAAAATTAACCAATGAAGAATTCGAAATAATAAAGAGCCATCCAGAAACTAGTTATCAAATATTAAAATCCGTTGATGAATATGCCACTATAGCAGAAGCGGTTCTTTATCATCATGAAAGATATGACGGAAAAGGTTATCCGGAAGGGCTAGTTGGAGAACAAATACCATTGTATGCAAGGATTATTTCAGTTGCTGATGCGTATGAAGCGATGACTGCAAATAGGTCATATCAAAAAATCAAAACAAAAGATGAAGCAATAGCTGAATTGATTAATAACGCAGGTACTCAATTTGACCCTAAGATTGTAGATGTCTTTGTTCATAATGTACTGTAAATAAAATGGATATTAGCTAAATGCATACGAGTACTTAGCTAATATCTATTTATAGTTACCAATCTATTTATACTATTTTGCATGAATTCATAAGGATTTTCTGATATCTTTAGGGTCAAATTAATTTCGATAATACAAAAAAATATGAGAAAATCCTATCATGTAATGAGTAGTAACGAAAAATTCATTTCTCAGTACATATTAGGATTTTTTAATGATTTTACTATATGTAATATAAAATGTTCTTGTAAATTGTAAGAATAGAAGATATAATATTATTACATTTATTACAATTTATGGATAATATATAAAATAAAAGGTTTATGAAATGGTCACTCTATAGTCGTAAAAGAATAAATAGTTATAAATGGAATTATGTTGAACTGGGACAGAGAAAATAAATTATTTCTGCTGGGTCCAGTTATTTTGATTACCATAAAGGATAGCATGTACCCTTGTTAGTTTGGTTTGAACGGTAGAGATTTAATATTGTATAAGAAGGATTTTAGATTATGAGATGGAAAAGAAAGCAAAAAGTAAATTGGTTCATTTTAGCAATAATGAAATTAGAGAAAATAATGAAAGAAAATAGTTCTATCTGTAACGAAATTATTTTTCAAAATTTCAAACGACTCCACAGTATTGCGTTTATAGCAATACCAGTTAGCTTATTTCATATATTTATTTTTTGGTGTAATAATTCTATAATAACTACAAATGGGATGAGATGGCGAACAGGAATTATGATTTCGCACGTAACTATTCTAATTTATATGGGGTTGTTATTAGTATTTTGCTTTTTTTTTAAGAAAAAGTCATTTTTTTTTATAAAATTGTTAATAACAATTACTATTACTATAATTTTCCTTTCAGGAATCATTATCACTATGATTGATCAACTTGTAACGTCAAATATAACACCTTTTTTAATTGTTTGTGTTATTAATGCAGCTGTATTCCTTATGAGACCTTACTTTGCTGCTATTGCTTTTAGTAGTGCTTATGGTTTATATTATTATGCATTACAATTCACTCAACTTAATGATAAAATTTTATTATCTAACAGAGTAAATGGATTAACAGCAGTAGGAATAGGTTTTGGATTATCTGTCATTTTATGGAAAAATAAAGTGATTTATACCAGACAAAGAAGAGTTCTTGAGTTACAGCAATTCGATCTAGAAGAATCAAATCTAAGATTATCTGAACTTAATAAAATGAAAGATAAATTATTTACGATAATCACACATGATGTCCGGGAACCGATGTCAACAATGATTAGTTTGATGGAATTATTGGAATACGATCTTGATCCCTTAAATAATGACGCTGTAAAAGTTATTAAATCTGTAAAAAGTCAAATGAATAATACATATTACATGTTAGACGGTCTTTTAGATTGGTGTAAAAACCAAAGTAAAGGATTAACTATCAATCGTTGTAATTGGGAATTATATGATATCGTTTATGATATGCTTGATACATTTCGCAGTAAGATAAATGCTAAAAAACTCATTGTAGTTAATGATGTTGATCAGGAAATATGTGTATTTATAGACCGAGATTTATTTGAATTAGGATTAAGAAATATTATTAATAATGCAATAAAATTTACAAAACAAGAAGGAACTATTACTATCAGTACTGAAAAAAAAAATAAAAGGATAATAATATCGATTCAAGATAATGGAATAGGAATTAGCCCTAGTAAGTTACAAAACCTATTTAATCAAAAAGAAGTAAAATCATCTCTAGGGACAGAAGGCGAAAAAGGATTAGGGATAGGACTTCATTTATCATTGGATTTTATACAAAGAATTGATGGACAAATATGGGCTGAGAGTGTTGTAGGCAAAGGAAGTACATTTTATATTTCAGTACCATCTGAGAAGATTACTTAAAAGTAAAAAATACCAGGAGGTATTATGAAAGTAGTAATAATAGACGACGATGAATTCATGTTAATTTATTTAAGAAGAATGCTTGATAGTATTTCAGATATTCAAATTCTAGGTGCATTTCAATGTTCCCAAGAGGCAGAAAAGTTTTTGCTGTCTGATAACAATGTAGATATTATACTAATAGATGTTAATATGCCTGAAGAAAATGGCATTGATTTTGTCAAGCGAGTATTAAAAGACAGGGAATGCATAAAAGTTGTTTTTATTACTTCTCATAAGGAATATGCATTGGATGCATTTGAGGTTTATGCATTTGATTACATCTTAAAACCTGTTAATAGTAGGAGATTAATTGATACAATAGAAAAAATTAGAAGAAAACTAGATTATATAAATATGTTGCAAGAACCAAAACAAATGGAATATTTGATATCTATTTCATGTTTTGGTGGGTTAGATATTCGTAATCCCAAAGGAGAAGTAATAAAATTACCTACCTCAAAATCTTTAGAATTACTGTCGTATTTATTAATTAACAGAGGAAAGTTTGTTTCAAAGTGGAAAATAATTGAAGACTTATTTTCTGATTTAGGGATAAGCAATGCAGAAATGTATTTGAATACAACAATTTATAAGTTAAGAAAATCTTTACAACCATATGGATTAAAAGAAGCTATACAGAGCAGTAATCAATGCTATAAATTAGAGCTAAATAATATTTATGTGGATTTTATTGATTTTGAAAATAAAGTAACTAATCTAAATGATGATTTTAATAATCTAGTTACAAAAGATGCAATTGAAATTGAGATTATGTATACAGGTGATTTATTTGGAGATAAAGCATATCAATGGTCTTTATCAGAAAAGGAACGGTTTACTGCAATGTATTGTAGTTATGCAAAAGAATTAAGTAATAAATTTCTTATGGAGAAAAATTACTATATCGCTTTGACTATCTTAAAAAAACTTGAAAAAATAGATGAATATAATGAAGAAATTAATTGTCTGTTGATGCAAGCATATTTTGTAAAAAATGATAAATCAGGACTAAAAAGACAGTTTAAAATATTTCAAGAAAGACTTAAAAGAGAGCTGGATGTAACCCCATCAATTACAACGATAAATATATATCATATGTTATTAAAGGATATAAATACTTAAAAAGACTGCTTATGCGGTCTTTTTTAATTTATAACTGAAATTAGTAGTAATTTGTCTGAATTTGTCATTATTTAGTCATTCAGATATAGTATGATTAACACACTTAACATACATTTGGCCTAAATATATATCAGTTTATGAACAGTTGAAGAAGTAGAAGGAGGAGAACTATGCAAAAAATAACTGCAGATTTTGAATCACGAAATAATATGTTACAAAAGATTGATCAGATGAAACGTGAGCTTAATAACACGATTAGTTTTTATAATGGAAATATTAATCATGAAGAAGTAGCAAAAATAAGTAGAATATTAGATGTGTTGATTGTAGAATACCATGAAGATAAATTTTACAATAGAAGTTAGTTTCGATCTAAATTTAGCGTAACATTCTAATATTAATAGGTATAGAATGGAAGTCTATGTAGCAAGACCAAAATGGGTTTATTTAATCATGCTTAAGGATGTTTAAATAATATGTACTAATATTGGTAAAAATAATAGTTTAATATGATCTAAAAAGGTGAATATAATTGAAAATCAGTACTTATAAGGAAGTGTTATATGACAAAAAAATATATAAGGAAATGGAATTATATCAAAGGTATTCTTGGTATACTTATTTTCTTATCATCTAGCAGATATGTACAAGCTGAATCAATAGAACCAAATTTTTATAATATATTTGATAATCATGGCTCTAGTATGCTTTTAGTTGATCCAAGTACTGGTGAGATTGTATATGCGAATCAAGCATCAGCAGAATTCTATGGATATTCAATGGAAGAATTAACAAAAATGAATATTGCAAATCTTAATGTACTAAGTAGTGTAGAAATTGCGAACGAGATGCAATTGGCTATAAAACAAAAACGCAATTTTTTTGAGTTTAAACATAAGTTAGCTTCCGGTGAAATCCGTAATGTAGAAGTATATTCTTATCCATATAAAATAGGTACAAAAGAAATGCTATTTTCAATTATTCATGATGTTACGATCCGAGTTAGGTTAGAAACAATAAATAAAAAAATTACATCTATATTGATAATAAGTATTGGAATAGCATTATTTATAACTTTAATATTTTTAGTCTTATTTTTTAAAAAAAATAAAAGGTTAGTTTATTTGACAAAAATGCTTCGTAATTCAAACGAGTTAATTACTAATTTTATAAATGCTGATAATCGTCTGATTTATTTAAAGGATGAAAATTTTAAATATGTATTTATTAATAAATCTTTAGAAAAATTCTATAACTTAGATTCAAATGATATACTTGGCAAAGATGATTATGAGATTAGCGAAGGTAGTTTTGCTACTCAAAAAAGGCAAACAGATGAAGCGGTTTTAAAAAAGAATGATAATAGTATAGCTGAAGTAAACTGGAACGGTCGAATTTATAAAACAAATAAGTTTCCTATAAAGTTACTAAATGATAAATATGGTGTCGGAGCAATCATCGAAGATATAACGGATGAAATAAAACATGTTCGTGAAGTAGAACAGATTCTTCTTAGAAATACGATTATGGTTGATGTTTTTCATAGAGATTTTCTTAATTTAGATGACCATATGAACTATGTATTACAACAATTATTGATGTTAACAGAAAGCTTATACGGAATTATATATTTCTGTAATTATGATAGGAAAGAAGTTTCGCTTGCTGCAACCTGTCTTAATGGAATAACAGATAGCTTAAAAGATATAAATTACTTAAAAAATTTTATTGAAAATACAGAAATTTTGCAAAAAGTAATTATGAATAAAAAATCTATCGTTAATAATGAAACAGATATTATATATGACCAGGCAGAAGAATCGAGAGATTGTATTAAGTTACATAGGATGATTATAGTTCCTATTATGATAGATAGCCAAATTGTATCTATAGTATGTTTATCAAATAAAAATATTGATTATAGCGAAACAGATATACAACAGATTTCTGCTTTTATGACCGGAATATGGAGTAATGTCGAAAGAAGAAAGCAAAAAGTAATTTTAGAAGAAACAAACATTGAAATAATGCAGAAAAAAAATGAATTACAAATCCTACTTGATTCAACTGCAGAAGGCATATATGGTATTGATCTAAATGGTTTTTGTACATTTATCAACCAAAGCGGTATACGATTATTAGATTATGAATCCCAAGATGAAATTGTTGGTGAGAATATACACATAAAAATACACCATCATTACTTAAATGGACAATTATCACCAGTTGATGATTGTAATATTTTAAATTCCATAAAATTGGGGAAAGGTATTCATGTTGAGAGTGAGATTTTTTGGAAAAAGGATGGTTCTTACTTTGATGTAGAATACAATGCTTACCCACAATATAAGAACGGTGAAATTATAGGTGGGGTTGTAACATTTATTGATAATTCCTTAAAGAAAAAAATGGAGAAATTGTTATATGCAGAAAAAGAGCAATTTCGAACTACACTTCTTTCCGTTGGAGATGCAGTCATTTCAACAGATAATAACGGTAAAATAAAAGTTATGAACTCCGTTGCAGAAAAAATGACTGGATGGAAACAGAGAGATGCAATTAATCAACCATTTGAATGTATATTTAACATAATGAATGAATTTTCTGGAGAACAATGTGAAAATCCTGTTAAAAAAGTTCTAGATACTGGTGAAATATATGAATTAGCCAATCATACAATACTAATTGCAAAAAATGGTCACGAAATTCCGATTGAAGATAGTGCTGCACCAATAAAAGATGAAGATGGCAATATTAAGGGAGTAGTAATTGTATTTAGAGATTTTACAGAAAAAAAAGAAAAAATAGAACAAATTGAATATCTTTCTTTCCATGATCATTCCACAGGGCTCTATAACAGAAGGTATATTGAAGATGCAATTTCTAAAATAGATATAGAAAGGAATATGCCACTTGCTGTCTTTATTGTAGACATAAATGGGTTAAAACTCACGAATGATGCTTTTGGTCATAAAGCGGGAGATCAGTTAATATATTGTGTCACTGAATTATTAAAAGAACTATGTACTGTGAATGATGTTATCGGTAGAATGGGTGGTGATGAATTTATAATTCTTATGCCTAATACCAATAATGCGAAAGCATGTAGTATAAAAAATAGAATTAGTGAAATGGCATCAAAGAAGAAAATAGATTCAATTATTGTTTCTTTGGCCGTGGGTTATGCTATCAAGGAAGATAAAGGTAAAGATATTGATGAAATTCTAACATTAGCTGATAATAATATGTATAAAGATAAGATTAAATATGGAAAGCTTATGAGAAGTCAAACAATTGAAACAGTATTAAAGAATATAAATCTAAAGTATGATCAGGAACAAATCCATACGGAAAGAGTGTCTGGGTACTGTGAACATATTGCACGTGCTTTACAAATGGATGATAAATCTATTCAAGAAGTAAAAACAGCAGGAGTTCTTCATGACATTGGAAAAGTAATGATATCGCCAATATTACTAAACAAAACTGAGAAATTAACCGATGAAGAGTTTGAAATTATAAAGCGCCATACGGAAACAAGTTATCAAATATTAAAGTCGGTTGATGAATATGCTTCTTTAGCGGAAGCGGTACTTTATCATCATGAAAGATATGACGGTAAAGGATATCCAGAAGGATTAGTAGGAGAAAAAATACCGTTGTATGCAAGAATCATATCCGTTGCTGATTCATATGAGGCAATGACAGCAAACAGGTCATACCAAAAAACAAAAACAAAAGAAGAAGCTATAGAAGAACTAATTAATAACGCAGGAACTCAATTTGATCCTCATATAGTTGATGTATTTGTTCATAATGTATTGTAAATAAAATGGATAGTAGATAACGTGTGTATCTTGCACTTAGCTACTATCCATTTATATATATTATCCTTTTATACTATTTTGTATAATTAACATAGGGGGAGGGGAGTATGACATTTATAGATTTACCTTAAAATATTAACTGTAATTAAAATTGACACATTATAACATATACATTACTATGTAAGTAACAAATTAAATAATCAAAATGAATAAAATAATTAGGGGGCTATATTTTGAATGGATTTTTTAAAGTAAGTTTTGATACAAATCTAAAACAACAGATTAAGAAAAAGGATGGAATTTATAGCATTATTTACTTTCTTTATTATATGCTAACAATTTTCTTATTTGGATTACTATTATTTAAAACACAGATATATGAAAACTTAGGGAGTAATTTTAGTAGCAAACCTTTTTTTCGGTTTTTATTTTATATTCCATTTGTAATAATTGAAATATTACCCATATTTATTATTTTAAAGATTAGAAAACATAGTATAAGTAGTATAGGGTTAAATGCTAATAGCACTATCCGTTCAATTTTAATAGGAGTAATAGGTTCCATTCCATTTACCATTTTAAATATGATAGGTCCAATTAGTGGTGGTATGAAGATTAATCCTAATTTTTTTGATTTGTTATGGACTTTTTTATACTTTTTTATCTGTATTGCATTCTCAGAAGAATTAGCATTTCGTGGATTCTTACAAACGAGGATTCAAGGACTTATTATTAATAAATGGCTAGGGATGGTAGTCGTTGGTTTATTATTTGGATTCATGCACATCCCGTTTCAAATGTTAAAAGCCAATATGTCTTTTGTAGATTTTATTCTATCTGATATGAGTCACTTAATTACAACCTGTGTTATACATATTTATTTAGTATTTATATATAGAAAAAGCAATAATCTCATTGCGCCTATAGTTACACATACTATTATGGACTTTAGTTATGCAATGTTTGTATAAATGATATAAAGGGGAATTTGATGAACGAAGATATTTTATTAGAAAAGACTTTAGAAATAGCGGAAAATCAAGGTTATAAACTGGCATATGAATACCTGTTGGATAACCAAGATGCATTAGGTAAAGGAGACTATCAGGCAGTATGGTATTTTTTATGTTGTTTGGCATCCGGTGCTGGTGATTATGAAGCAGCAATTGGCCATCTGGGAAATTCAGTAGAAGAGCACGGATATTGGTATCGACCAGAAGTATTAGAAGATGATGATTTAATTCCAATTATGGAGAATCAGGAATTTATAAGACTTAAAAATATTTCGGACAATCGATATAATGAAGCATTGAATCAATCAAAAACTTCATGGACATGGAAAAGTAAAGAGAAGAATAACATATTACTTAGTTTACATGGAAATGGACAAACAGCAGAAATATCGAAAAATACATGGAAACAGTTAGAGCATAGTGATCTTCAGATTGAGACACTACAATCTCATACAGTAGATTCCTTTGAAAGATTTCGTTGGAATTATGATGATGTAGATTACAAACAAGTAAATGATTGTATCAGTCAAATCCAGTGGAATGATTATAAGCATAAATACCTTGCAGGATTTTCTGCTGGTTGCGATATGATATTAAGAGCTATTACATTGACAGATATAACATGTGACGAGATACTATTACAATCACCATGGATTCCTTTTATCAATGAGAATCTACAACGAATCATTGATAGATGCAAAGAGAAACAAATAGGTGTGAACATTTATTGTGGAGAACTAGACTTGGATTGCAAAGAGATGGCTGCAAAATTATATGATAACATGAAGAAAAATGATGTAAAGGTAAATATTACTTGGCAGCAGGATTTACGCCATCAGTTCCCAGAAAAATTAGGAAGGGAATATCATGTTTTAAATATAATCTAAGCGTAGATATTTACGATGAATTTATTTATTTATATTGTTAAAAGCGGACCGAATGGTCCGCTTTTATTATAATAGTGGTAGCAAATCTTTTACTATTACGTTTCGACGAGCTAAAAATGTACAAAGTTACGTACATTAATTTATGGACATCTGATAATTTGAATAGGTAATAAATGGTAGAATTAAATGTACTAATATGGTAAAATAAGGTGTTATGTACATCGTTAAACATAATAAATGAAATAAATTGTACAGGAGAAATATTATGAGTGCATATACTGAAATGTTAAAAAGTATTTGGAATGGGTATCATGGATTGTCTGTTTATGAAATGATGATGAAAGCTAATTTGGATATCATTACTGGCGGTAAATTTACAGATGCAGATATCAACTTAATTTGTAATAACTTTATTAACAATGCAGATTTAGCAAAGTTAAAACAAGTAAATCATGAAAAATCTGCTAACATGAATCCGATTTTCTATCATACTGCAGAAAAGTTAGTAACAGTATCAACTGTCACACCAAAGACACAATTATTATCAGGAAATTCTTATGAATTAGAAATACTCAGACTATTAGCACTATTCTGTAGCGAAGATGAAATGGTAGGAGATATGCTGAAAGTGACTTATGATAGATTAAAAAATACTTGTTTTGGTAGATTTTGTCCAACTGGAGAGTGTTTTGATTTATCAATTGTAACTTTAAGATTTCTAAATACTGCATTTCCACTTGAAGTTCAGTGGATGGAGAAACTCATAAATGGAATAAAAGTTAATATGCATACGAAAAAGAGACATTCTGGTACTTTGTTCTATTATTGGTTGACGTTATCTGAGCTTCCGATTGGAATCTCAAAAAGAGAAATCGAGCGATATTCAACCAATTGTACCACTGAGACAGAAAAGATTGCCTTACCTAACTTACTAAGAAAATCTTATATTTTAAATAGTGATCATGACAAATATGCAACACCATTTGGCGTTTATGTTATGAGAAATTGTTTATCAAAATTAGATGATTACAAGTATATAGAAAATCGGAAGCCGTATGTTTCTACGAAAGACGGAAGAATGCATTTTAATATGGAAGATAGTATGATTCTATAGATAAGCAGCATTTATATAATTTATTTGTGTATATGGAGAGTATTAAATATCAACTCGAAGATAAAGTAATTGGTAATGTGCAGATGAAATTAAGATTATGCATATTCAAATGTAATTAACAAAGGTTTATAATAAAGCGTTTCAAACTTCCACTTTAAGTTTTAAATTTAAAGTTTGGACTTAGCCATAAATCAAAGATGCAACAGGGTAATTAATATAGGTAGAGGGGATTATAATGAAGAAATTAATAATTGTATGTAGTTTTATAATCTTACTTATGACACTCACTGGATGCAAGAAAATCACTTATGTTGATGACATAGCATCAATGACAAAAGAAGAAAAATTAGAAGATTTTAATTATATAATTAATACAATGGATGAACTTTATCCATATTGGGCTGAGTTAGAAGCAGATGGAATCGATAGAAAAGCGTTGCAAGATGAATATATGGATAAGGTTACTTCGTCTCACGATACCATAGAGTTTTTAAATTTAATTAGCCAGTATCTTAAAGATTTAGGCAATTCATATGGACACCTTAGTTATCTTAGCCCGGGTGCATTTATAAACTTAAAAGATATCTATATAGATTATAAACCATGGGATAAAGTATTTAAAAATCCGAGTGCAAAGGCCATGTACGGAGCAATGAATCCTTATAAAGGAATCTTTGAGTTGGCTACACCCACTGATAGTGTACCTGTAATGGGAGAATCACCAAATAAGATTGAATCACAGCTATCCTCAAGTTAATTGGTGAAGCAACTGGTGGTGACCAGTGTTATGGAGATCCTGCATTGTTTGCTACTCCAAATAGTGGATTTATATTCCGATTTGATTTATTTTATGGTTTAAATAGTGATGGGTCTTGTAACGGTGTTTCTGGTGCACGTCCTGATACCACATGTAAATCAGAAGAAGCTTTGGATATATGTTTAAAAGAGATAAATAAATAATAAATAAATAAATCTTTTATTAATTCTAATAGTTATAGAACAAAACTGTGCATGGTTTATCAAGAAACGAAGGAATGTATCTGGTATCATTTTGATTGTAAGGAGGTGAGAATGTGAATTGGGTAAAAAGCATTCAAGAAACCATTGATTATATTGAAAACCATATTCAAGATGATTTAACAATTGATTTCCTTGCGAAAAGGGTTTTTTCGTCTCAGTTCTACTTTCAAAAAGTATTTACCATGCTTTGCGATTGTACGGTTAGTGAATATATTAGAAATCGAAGAATGACATTATCTGGGTATGATGTAGTAGACACAGACATTAATATCTTGGATATAGCGGTTAAGTATGGTTATGAAACGAATGAGAGCTTTACAAGGGCATTTACTAGATTTCATGGTATAACGCCATCGGATGCTAGAAAAAATCATTCCAATTTAAATGCATTCTCGCGAATAATTGTAAAATCAAATCTATCAGGAGGAAAAGCATTTATGAGCGATTTTAGTGAAAGAGGTTATGTAGTAAAGGAAACAGGAGCAGTATATTATACGTTGGATATGGATAAGACATTAAAGTGGTTTACTGAGATACTTGGCTGGTATGGCCAAATTGAAGCGAGAGACGAAAATGGTAATGGTGATTATGGTTGTGTTAATAATATTCCAATAGAGATTGAAGCACTCCATATTGCTCCCTTTACAGGAATTCATATGTTTCGTGGGGAACCACAGCAAATAATGGTTGGATTTATGTTAGTACAAGGTGTCGAACAGTTATATCAATATGTAAAAAAGAATGGTTGGAACCAAATTACGGAAGTTGTAACGGAACCATGGGGTACTAAGTCTTGTTGTATTACTACTATTGATGGTAGTGTACTGAAGTTTTTTGAGTAATGAAATAGGTATAAAGTATTAAAACTAAATTAGACAATAAATTGAGTATAATATTCATCTGTTACTTAAGTAAAAAAGGAGAAATTCATTATGAATTATGATAAAAAAGAATTTGGTTCATACTTATTAAAAGGACAATTACGTGAAGCAATGAATTATCTTAAAAGTTGTCCTGAAAAGAAAGAGTGGCTTGAAGGTTATATTAATATTTTTGAAAATGGTGAATATTATCCAAGAACAGACAATGAAGTATTAGGTTTAATTGATAATATATATCAGAAATATTATAGAAATATATTTTGGAATGAAGTTTCTGATAAGGAAGCAGAATATCAGCTTTTTAATGAGTTATGGGTACATTGTGGTTCAAACCCTGAGTTACAAAAAGATGAAACAATTGAAGATGAGATTGCTAAGATTGTAAATGCAGAAGGATATGAATTCTTAGGCGGAAGTACGCAAGGCTTTTTTGGTCCATATATATGGAAAAGCTCAACAAAGGTAACTTATGATGTAGAGTTACCAACAGGTATACAACCATATACTATCGTTATGATGGATGGTTTTATATCAAGAAGCTGGTTGGATTTTTTATCCTTTGGAAATTCTGGAGTTGGTGGTTGGGCAGATGACAATGGAATGTTGTACTGTGTAAAAAGCTCATATGATAATAAGGAGGAAAATGTATTTCAAATCTCTTTTTTAAAGCATGAAGCGCAACATGCCTATGATAAAAATAAGTATAAAGATATATCATCAACCCAATTGGAATACCGGGCTAAATTGGTAGAATTAATATACTGGCCTGACGCAGAAAAAATAAAGTATATACTTATGGAAGCTGATAATAGTAATCCAGACAATAGTCATTCTGTAGCTGCATATCGAATTATAAATACATTGTCTAGTAAAATATTTGAATGTGAGTATATGGATAATGAAAAAGAATGGGTAAAAAAAATAGATGATGTAAAAGCA
Organism: Anaerocolumna sp.; assembly: GCA_029239975.1. Lineage (GTDB taxonomy): Bacteria > Bacillota > Clostridia > Lachnospirales > Lachnospiraceae > Anaerocolumna. The sequence goes on along the minus strand of JARBTX010000009.1, from coordinate 27,823 downwards.
AAAGCATTTGATGTTTTAATGGAAAGTAATAATGAATTAGAGCAATATCTTGTAGAGCATTAATTATACATAGCATTTTCTATGAATATAGGTTATAATCTCTATATCTAATAAATAGATACAATACTTAGACGGAAAGAAGGAGACACTTATGAAAGTTATTATGTATGGTGCTGAGATATGTCCAGATTGTGTTGAAGCAAAAGAACTTATGAAAAATAATCTAGATATAGAATTAGACTATAGAAATATTACGGAAAGTACAACAATATTAAAAGAATTTTTATCATACCGTGATCACGATAAAGTATTTGAACCAGTTATAGAAGGTGGTAGAATTGGTATTCCATTTTTTATTCTAGAAGATGGAACAAAAACTTTTGATTTAACAGATTTTATGGAAGTTGATGAAACAGATAGAGAGCCAGTTGTAAATGCTTGCTCGATTGATGGTAAAGGTAATTGCTAATCATAATACTTATAAATTCCTATCAAGAATGCAAGTTAGTGCTATTGCGTTTTTGATAGGAATTTTTTTATTTATATTAAGGTGTACTAAACCTAATAAATAAATTAAGATTAATTGTAAACCTATTTATGTCTTTTGATTTTATTAACTAACTAATTAGTTAATTAGGGAACAAATTCTAGTGCTACTTACTACATGGTTTCCACATAATCAATTCCAAGTATATAAAAACAATTGATTAAAACTTGCTTTACAGCCATAATCAGATGTAGTCTAGCGTTTTTTATTTCATCACTAGGTGCATTAATAATAGAATGTTGATGATAAAAACGAGAAAATTTTTGTGTTAATCCATACAAATAATTTGCTATAATGTGTGGGCTTAAGGTTTTAGTAGCTAACTCAACGATTTCATTCATTTTAGCAATTTCTAATATTAGTTCAATTTCTTCCTTTTGATTTAAGTTTGAAAAATCAGGATTTTTAAGATCTGAATCACTGCAATTTCGTAAAATTGAAAATATTCTAGCAAGGCTATATTGTAAATAAGGGCCAGAATCACCTTCAAAGCTTAGAGCATTTTCCCATTCAAAAGTTACATTTTTATCATTGGAAGTTTTTAATATGGAGTATTTTACTGCACCATAAGCAATTGCTTTTGCAGAATACTCATCTACAGTGTCTCTACGTTTCTTAATTTCAGATTTTGCTTTTTCATATGCTTCCTTCATAAAATCTTCTAATAAGACAACCGTACCATTTCTAGTCGCCATTTTACCTTCCGATAATAATACAAAAGAATAATGAACTACTTCAGGAGCCGTGTAACCCAAAAGATCTAAAACTGCAGCAATTTGCTTAAAGTATAGTTTTTGATCTTCTCCTAATATAATAATATTTCGATCCGTGTTCTTTTTTGCTTTATCAATAGTATAAGCAATGTCCCTAAGAGGGTACAAAGATGTCTTATCTTTTCTTGTTAGTACAAGATATGGAGCTTTCATTGGTAAGTTATACTTTGATTGGTTTAAAACAAAACGTCCTTCAGAATCTTCTTCTAAATATCCTGTTTCTTTTAAATCATTTAATAGAATATTTAACCTATCATTAAAAAGATAATCGGATTCGTAATCAAAGGTGTCATAATTTATACCTAACTCTTTTAAAATACTCGTTTGCCCATGAATACAAGTGTTAACCAAAGCTCTAAATTGTTCTTTTACGGTTTTGTCTCCATTTTCTAATTGATATAAAAGTGTAAAGATATCGTCTTCCAGTTCAGGATTTTCTTTTAACCTATTATTTATTTCAATATAAATGTTTAGTAGATCTTGAAACGTAACATTTTCTTTCTGGTTTGTTCCAAGCAAAAGCATTGCAATTTGCTTACCGATATCATTTACAAAGTAATGTACTTCAGTTTTATAACCTTCAAATTTTAATAATCGAACGATAGTATCACCGATGATAGCATTCCTAGCTCTGCCAACATGTGGAGAAGCATTGGGATTAATACTGGTATGTTCGATGAGAGCAGTTTTATTTTTCCCACTGTTATTAGAGCCATAGGATTCTTTTTTTAATAGTACATCTGTGACGATAGTTTCAAATAAGATATCATTTTTGATAAAACAATTAAGGTATCCACCAGTTATTACAACCTTGTCTATAAAAGGTAGCGGTCTAATTAGGTTTGCTATTGTCTCTGCGATTTCTTTTGGAGCTCTTTTTAATACTTTTGAAAATTGAAAACAGGGAATTGATAGGTGTCCAATTTCAATGTCAGGAGACTCTGAAAATAAAACATCCAAATCCGGATAGTTACTTACTATTTCTTTTTTGATTACTTCTTTAAAATGTAACATAACATGCTCCTTTCTGTATAAACGAATAAAAAAAAACTCCGTCTCTAAGAAGAGACGAAGTTTCGCGGTACCACTCTAATTGCAACATTAAAAATACAACATTGCCACTTAAATCTTTAACGCAGATATACGATCTCAATGTTTGCATAAGCAATTTTTATGAGATTACTCCACAGCTCTTTTCCAGACCAATATTGATATCAAGCTTTCACCATACCTTGATTCGCTGTTTCAAGTGATTTATCTGTACTTCTCTGATTCATTGTATTTACATGATTTATTTTAATAGGTTATAACACAATATATTATATGATGTCAAATGTTTTTTATCCAAATAATAACTTTTTATGGAGATAATAGGAATAAGTATATAAACTTATAGGATTATTAAGTTTACTAATGATTATAAATTGTTAATCTAATCTGTAGTTGAGAGAAAGATAAACAATTAGTTGTTGTACGTATTGGTAAATAACTGGAATATTACTTATTAAATTAGGTGATTATGAAACTCTATAGTTTTTCAAATTGATTATATAATATATACGAATTTTCTAGCTTCAGTAGCCATTAGGGGTAAGATTAACTAAAAACACGTATATATTGTATAATCAATAAGTATTTCTACGATGTTTCGCAATTGCATAGTTTATAAGAATAAACTATAGGAGAAAAGTATGGATATGAATAAATTTGGAGAGAGAATAACAATCTATCGTCAAAATAAAAATTTGACACAAGAAGAATTTGCATCAAGAATAGGTGTAACTGCTCAAGCTGTTTCAAAATGGGAACGAGGTCAAAGTTTACCAGATTTAGGATTATTGTATGGAATCTGTAACATATTAGAGGTTGATGCAAATGAAATATTACATATAGATGCCAAATCACATATTGTTGAAAAAAATGATATATCAGCAAATGAGACTCTCTTATCTAATTTGTGTGCAGAACCAATTAGAATTATATTTGGTAATGAAATTATAGAAGTATTTATAGAAGGTTTAAAGACGGATTTAATTTCAAAGAAAAGATTACAAATTGCAAGAGAAAAAGGTATGCTTATACCAATAATTCGTATTGTGGATGATATTCATCTTCATGAGAGAGAGTTTCAAATTGTTATATATGACCGTGTTTTATATAAAGAAGAACTAGATAAAATAAACGAAATATCCTATGAATATATCATAGATAAATTATTTCAAACTGCATTAGATAACTATGCTTTAATCCTAAATAAGCAGATTGTTAAGTTATTGATAGATAATATTAGAATTAATTACCCTGGTGTAGTTGATGAAATAATACCTGAAAAAATATCGTATTTGTTTGTAAAAAAAGTTCTAGAAGGATTACTAAATCACCAAATGAGCATTCGTAACTTAATTACTATTTTGGAAATTATTGAAGAGGAAGTACTAATTCACAACAATATTGATACTAACTCTGTCATTAATAAAATAATTAAAATTTTTAGTCTTAAATAAAGAAAACCTATTGATGAATTTGAACAACGTATTTTTATATCACTCTTTGTATCACTCATTAGCTTATTATGTAACTGTTTTTTGTAAGAAGTACGATAAAATTCATTCTATTAATTATCCTAAATAATGGTATAATACTTAAGGAACCATAAAAATGAGGAGTATTATATATGAAAAAATATCTCTACATACTAGCATTACTTTTATGTTTAGTTTTAATGAAAACTGCTAATGCTGCAGAAAGTAATGATACCTTACCCTCTGGATTAAATTACTTAGATATTGAACAATCAATAGATACCTATGTATCAGCGAATGAAGAAACAACAGCAGCTGTATCTGTAGCAGTTTTTTCAAAAGATAAAGTACTGTTTGAAAAAGCATATGGGTTTGTGGATATTGAAAACCAATTACATAACGATGAAAATGCTGTATTTGAATGGGGATCTTGTACAAAACTTCTTGTTTGGACTAGTATAATGCAATTAATGGAACAAGGTAAAATCGATTTAGATGAAGACATTAGAACTTATTTACCATATAATTTCTTTAAAAAATTACACTTTAATACACCAATTACAATGTTAAATTTAATGAATCATAATGCAGGTTGGCAAGAAATATTAACGGATTTATTTTTGGATGATAAATCAGATATAAAAGAACTGGAAGATGCTTTACGTTATATAGAACCAGAGCAGGTAAATGAACCAGGAAAGGTTACTGCATATTCTAACTGGGGAACTGCGTTAGCAGGGTTAATTGTGGAACGGGTTAGTGGGGAAGCTTTTGATGATTATGTACACACACACATATTTAAACCACTAGATATGAAACACACTGCAATTAGTAGTGATTTATCTGATAACGAATGGGTATTAAATAAGCGTTTACAAGAAAAATGCTATAACACCGATAATAAGTCTCTAGGTACTAGTTTGTATTATTTATCCTTGTATCCGGCTGGCATGGCAACAGGAACGATAAGTGATTTTGTTAAATTTGCGAGTGCATTTACACTAAAGAATGAAAATTCTAATCCATTATTTCGTAATCCAGATACTCTTAATGAAATGCTGTCACCATCATCCTACTTTGCAGATGGAGAAACCGCGCGAAATAGCCATGGTTTTTGGAACGATGAATATAGTGTATCTGTTCTATGGCATAATGGAGGGACAATAGGTTCATCCTCTTGGTTTGCATTTGACCCCATATCTGGAACCGGTGTGGTTATTATGACCAATCAAAGTCATGAATCCATATATAACTGCGGTATCCTTTCAAAGGTTTTTGGTCAATATAATTACAAGATAACTGCCAATAATATTGATATATCTGGCATGTATCTTGCATCAAGAACTTGTTATACAGGATTTGCGAAATTATATAGTTTATTAACAATGATGCAAGTTGTACCTGATAAAGAGAATAGTTATATTGTACCGGGTGCAAGCCAAACAATAAAAAGTATAGGGGAACGAACGTATCTAATAGATATGGGTGGCTTAAAGCAATTTTTATTAGTTCAGACTACGAACGATCAAGGAAAAAAAGTGTTACAAATGCATAGTACAGACTATATTGAAATAAATGGTTATGGAATTATAGCTAAACTAGTACTTATGGGATTATTTGTTATCTCTGCAATTTATAGTATAATTTTGTTAATAATAAATTTAATAAGGTTATTTAGAAAGAAAAGAAAAACGGATAGGAAAAAAAGGATTTATAGCAATCATAGAATTATTCTTAATCTTTCCGTTATTTTATCTATGTTCGTGTTCGTATATGTGTCTTTTAATTTAGCATCAAACGCTGCATTGTATTCAAAACTACAATGGAGCTTAGTTTTGAATGCTATCTGTGGAATAGTGCCAATTACGTATATGTTCAATCTAATAGTACATTTTAAAAAATTAGATTGTTCTAATAAAACAAAAGTTGGACTAATTATAAATGGTATTGCTGGACTAATTATGACACTAAATGTATTAGTGTGGGATGCATATAAATTCTGGTAATCTAACTAGAAAGGTGAGAGAATGGAACAGCAAGTTGATGAAATTAATAAAATCATCCATGTAAAATGTACCAAAGAAGAAAAAACAAAATTACTTGCAGATATATCAAAATATCCACTCTATGATTATCAATTTAATTTTATATTGGAAGATGATTATGTTGACGAGAAAAAATAAATATAGGTAAGGTTTTCATACAATGTTTTACTAATATTTGAATTAGAGTGTAAATTAGTTACATCACTAACGTAAATCGTTGCAGAGATACTATCAATCCATTAAGTAGAGTCGGAAAAGGGGATGTGAATATATGTTTAAGACATATATAAAATGAGCTTTTGTAATAGAGTTCTTTTTGACAATATTACAAAAGCCCCTTTTTATTTACCATTTATAAATAACATCTGGTTTTTCAAATATCTCATCTAGTCTTTTAATAAAAGGAATAATTGAATTAAAATCAACTGCTCTATGGTCAAAAGCCAAGCACATGGGCAGTATCTTCCGAATACCAATTTCTTTTTGACCATTTTCCTTACTATATATACCAGGTCGTTCTTGAATTGAGCCAAGTCCAATTGCGAAAACTTGTGGTGGAATAATTTCAAGTAGAGTAAAAAATCCTTTTTGTTCTTTGTATAAGGAACCTACATTTGATATGGTAACAGTACCACCTAGAATATCTTTTTCAGTGAGTCGTTCCGATTCTGGGATTTTATAATATGTCTCTTTTAGTTTACCTTCTAACCCTTTGATTCTATATTTGGTAACTTGAGAAGCTAAAACTCTTCTTAATGTACTTAGATTAAACTTTGAAAGTTCATGTATGGTATCAGTAAATACTACTTTATATAACAGCTCATCAATATTTGTTTTTTCGATTCTCTTCGATATATTGGCTATGTAATCGGATATATCGTTTAATGATTTCTTGTCAGCATTTGGTATAATGGGAGTTATCATTTTACCATCCGATAATAACCAGGGTATGGAAACATGGATTGTATCTAAAACTTGTATGTTTCCTTTCGTATTCTTGTGATTATATTCAAGATAGGAATTTAACTCCGGTGCTTTTAATAAACCTTCTACAATAACTTTTAACATAATGGTATTAAAGGTTATTTTATGACCTGCATGAACTCGTTTTCCTGTAAGTTTCATATATTCATCGTAGAACTTTGTAATATCAGGTTCATATAGGTAAGAAACATGTGGTATATTCTTCCATGATGATGATGTCATATGAGCCACTACTTTTCGTTGTAAATTTAAGTTTTGTTTCGTTGGTTTACCATGCTTATCCATAAAAAATCTTCTTATTTTGCTTTCACTGTCTACAATATGCACTAGATAGTATTTGGTGATACTCTAATAATAAATCTGGTTATTCCCATTAATTGCTTCGTCTAATTTTCCTTCAGACCATTTTATAGCACCATCAATGTCTCTTTTTTCTATAAATTGCCACAGTGTATCCGTATTCACATACAATTTTTCTTTTCCATGTAAAATACAAAAACGTTCCCAAAGCATGATAACAGCATCCTTAAAAGAATAGTATATAAGTGGCATCAGCATATTGCCAGAGAGGACTGCTAATTCATGATGAAAATCAAAAGCTTTTTCACCAGCTTCTTTCTCGGTTGATGCTTTAGCGATTCCATCTACGTGCTTACGTAGAGAATCGATGTCATTGTTAGTGATATGCGGAATGGCAAGTTGTATTGATAGTGTACTTAGTGCAAGCCTGATTTCTAAGATAGAGCGAATCTCACTAGATCTTAGAACGCCGCCATTATAATTAAGAATAGAGATTAATGTTTCTAATGTTCCTGTTCGTCTATAATCAGCTATATAGGTGCCGACACGTGGTTTTATGATTAAAAATCCCTTTCTAGCTAATTCTAAAATTCCACTGTTTACAACGCCGCGGCTAACCTGCATAGATTTTGCTATTTCTCTTTCAGGCGGTAATTTTTCACCTACTGCTAATTTTCCTGATAAAATCATACCTTCAAGTTCTTGTACAAATAATTCTTTCATTGATGGAGCTGACAATTTTGAGAATTCCATAGTCTATCCTTTCTGTCACTGGTCTGACCAGATACCACCACCATATTATATTGTATCTTTTGCTTAAAAACAAGTATTAATTTATATTAAAAACGCTGAATAATCTTAGGATTCTTGACTTTTACTTTATAGTTGGTAATATTAACCTAAGACGTTACTTGGTATGACCAGGCGTACTTAAGGGTTGGAAAAGGAGAAAAGATATGTTTACTTTTAATTATGAAGCTGGAGCCAGTTCTATTATGGTTTGGCTCGTGTGGATTTTAGTGTTTGCTATTCTTTTTACAGCAAATGAGTTATCAAGAAGATCCACAGTAGTTGGTTTCGTTTGTTTTATTGTTTTACCAACGATTCTATCTGTACTTTGGTTTACTGTATTAAGAGACACAACTTATACAGATTGGTTTCATTTGGCAAAGGTGTATTCATCCACTGCTGGCTGTATTGGTTTTTGGTGTATCAGACATGTGCATGGAACAAACAAAAAAACAGGGAAGACCTGGCGGTTATCTGATAATAAAATAGCATTATGCTTCCCACCATTAATTCTTGCTATCAATATTTTAGAAGCAGTAGCAAGAGACGTTGAAGTTGGGTTAAATTATTCACAAGGTGGAATACTTGCGGATGATGCAATGTATGTTCTTGGTGGACCATGGAATTTTATGAATGCAGCAGCTGGAATCTTAAATATTATTGCTATTACAGGTTGGTTAGGAATCTGCATACGTAAAGTTACAAAGAAGGATAAAAGTAAAGATATGCTTTGGCCAGATATGTTATGGTTCTGGATTATTGCTTATGATTTATGGAATTTCGCTTATACATATAATTGTTTACCAGGACATTCTTGGTATTGTGGATTTGCATTACTATTAGCTCCAACGGTATGTGCATTTACTGTGGGTAAAGGTGCTTGGTTACAACATCGTGCCCAGACCTTAGCATTATGGTGTATGTTTGCTCAAACATTCCCAGCATTTATTGATAAAGGACAATTTGCGGTAGCATCTACATATAATAAAACTCCACTTTTCATATGGAGTCTTGCTGCATTATTATGTAATATTGCTGTTGTTGTTTATATGATATACAAAACAGTTAAAACAAAAAGAAATCCTTATAAATCAGAACTTTATGTGGATTTAGCAAAATATAAAGAGATAAAAGCTTTAGCAGAGTAATAATTATCAACTTGCGAATAGGGCTGCCGCACTTGTGCTTTGTGTGACAGCCCTTCGTGCCAGAAAGGTGAAATAATGAGAACATTTAAAATTCTTGAAATCAAGGAAAGTGTATTTGATGACAACAACAGACAAGCAAATATCTTAAGAGATGAACTAAAAAAAGAGAAGACATTTTTATTAAACCTAATGTCATCTCCTGGTTCTGGAAAAACTACTACACTAGTAAAAACAATCAAAGCATTAAAGGATGAGATGAGAATTGGTGTAATGGAAGCAGATATTGACTCGGATGTAGATGCTTTTACCATATCAGAAACTGGTGCTAAGGTTATACAGTTGCATACTGGTGGTATGTGTCATTTAGATTCTGATATGACAAAACAAGGGTTAGAAGGTTTAGGAACGGATGATATAGATCTAGCAATTCTTGAAAATGTAGGTAATCTAGTATGCCCTGCTGAATTTGATACTGGAGCTTCAAAAAGTGCAATGATTTTAAGTATACCAGAAGGTGATGACAAGCCACTTAAGTATCCATTGATGTTTTCCATTGTTGATGTTGTACTCATTAATAAAATAGATGTATTAGAACATTTTGATTTTAATTTAGAAGCATGTAAGGAACGTATCTTTAAGTTAAATCCAAATGTTAAGATTATAACAATCTCTTCAAGAACAGGTGAAGGAATTGACGAATGGGCAGACTGGATTCGTAATGCTGTAAAGGAATGGAATCAATAAAAATATAGGATTAACGTGTCAAAAGCCCATCATAAATGCGAGACGTCAATTTGCACAATGTAGATTGTGATGAGTGATGCAACAAGAAGTTAATTCGCAACACGCTCGCGCTAGATGAAGTTCGTAATACGAAAATCATAACTGTTGCTTACTAAATTCTTGTTGTATCACTCTTAATAAAGTGAGAATATGTGCAAATTGACATAATCAAGTTTATAGGAGGGCTTTTGACAATACAATACGATCTTAATTAAACATTATCGGGGGATAAAGAATGGCAGTGAAAGAGAAAGTTTTAGATTTAGCAAATCATATAAGTAGAAAAAAACGTGGTGCCAAAAATGAAATTAAAGCAACGGATCCAGAGTACATGATACTTGAACCTGTTGTAACGGAAGAGATGGCAGAAGTAGCATTATGTATGGAGATTCGTAAGAAAACCAATGCAAAAGAACTTGCTCCATTGTGCGGGAAATCAGAAAAAGAAACAAGTAAATTACTTTGGCAATTAGCGGATGCAGGTGTTTGCTTTGTGAATGAAATCGATGGAGTTGATACTTATTGGTTTGATACTTGGGTTCCAGGCATCATGGAGATGATGGTTAATCATAAGGAAAATGTAAAGAAATATCCACAAATTGCAGAAGCTTTTGAAGCGTATGGAAGAGTAAGAGGACCTAGAACAACAGGTGCTTTTCCAGTTGGAGTTGGTTTAATGCGTGTAATTCCAATTGAAAAAGCTATCGATGGTGAAACGAGAAAAGTTTCCTATGAAGAAGTATCAAAGTACCTAAATGATAATAAAATATTTTCCGTATCCGACTGCTCTTGCCGTACGGCTAGAAAAGTTATGGGTGAAGGTTGCGGGCATCTTGCAGAAGATATGTGTATTCAAATGGGTCATGCAGCAGAATATTATATTCGTACTGGTAGAGGTCGTGAGATTACAAGGGAAGAAGCTTTTGAAATAATAAAAAGAGCAGAAGAGAATGGTTTAATGCACCAGATTCCGAATCTAGATGGTTCTGGTAAAACTCATGCAATTTGTAATTGTTGCGGATGTTCTTGTCTTGCTTTAAGAACAGCTTCTATGTTTAAAAATGTGGATATGGTACGTTCCAACTACGTATCTCATGTGGATAAAGATAAATGTGTTGCTTGTGGAGAATGTGTAGAAGCCTGTCCAGTAAACGCATTAAAGCTTGGTCAAAAACTTTGCACTGTAAAGCCTATTCCATTAAAGAAAACAGAAACACCACGTGATACAGAGTGGGGTCCAGAAAAATGGAATCCAGATTATCGTATTAATCGAAAAGATGTTGTAGATACAGGAACAAGTCCTTGTAAAACAGAATGTCCAGCTCACATCGCAATTCAGGGATACATAAAATTAGCATCTCAAGGAAGATATACAGAAGCGCTTGAATTAATCAAACATGAAAATCCATTTCCAGCAGTGTGTGGTCGTATCTGTCCTAGAAAATGTGAATCTGCTTGTACGAGAGGTGATATTGATAGCCCAGTTGCCATTGATGAAATCAAGAAGTTCATTGCAGAACAAGATTTGAATAAAGAGAATCGTTACATACCAAAAAAACGCCATGAGTATGGCAATAAAATTGCTGTGATTGGTGCAGGTCCTGCAGGATTATCCTGCGCTTTCTACTTAAGTCTTGATGGTTATAAAGTAACTGTATTTGAAAAACAAAAAGCACTTGGTGGTATGCTAACATTAGGTATTCCATCTTTCCGATTAGAAAAAGAAGTGGTAAATGCGGAGATTGAAATCTTAAAAGAATTAGGTGTAGAATTCAAAACCGGAGTTAATGTAGGTAGTGACGTAACACTAAAAGAGTTAAGAAATCAAGGATTCGAAGCATTTTATCTTGCAATCGGGGCACAAGCAGGAAGAAAACTTGGCTTAGAAGGGGAAGACGCAGAAGGAGTAATGACTGGTGTTGACTTCTTACGTAACGTTAATTTAGGTAACCAAAAAACTCTTGAAGGAAAAACTGTGGTAATTGGTGGTGGTAATGTTGCCATTGATGTCGCAAGAACAGCAGTAAGAGTTGGCGCAAGCGAAGTTACTATGCATTGTTTAGAAAGTCGTGAGCAAATGCCTGCACTTCTAGAAGAAATAGAAGAAGCTCTTGCTGAAGAGATTGCAATAAATAACTCCTGGGGACCTAAGCGTATTGTTACAGAGAATGGTAAAGTCATTGGTGTTGAATTTAAGAAATGCATCAGTACATTAGATGAACAAGGTCGTTTTGCTCCAAAGTATGATGATAATGATACCATTTTAGTTCCAGCTGATAATGTAATATTATCCGTAGGTCAAGGTATTGATTTAGGCAATTTATTAGCAGATAGCAAGATAGAGCATAACCCAAATCAAACAATTAAAGCAGATTCCTTTACTTATCAAACTAGTGAACCAGATGTATTTGTAGGTGGAGACGTATTTACAGGGCCAAGATTTGCAATTGATGCCATTGCAGCAGGTAAGCAAGGGGCAATTTCAATCCACCGTTATGTGCAACCAGGTCAGAGTTTAATCATTGGTCGTGATAGAAGAGAGTATCATGCTCTTGATAAACAAAACTTAAGTTTAGAAGGATATGATAATCAACCGAGACAAAGTGCTAGCCATGTAGATGGTGCAAAATCAAGAGAAACGTTTAAAGATTTACGTACTACATTTACAGAAGACCAGATTAAGAAAGAAACAGAGAGATGTTTAAGTTGTGGTGCTACGGTTGTTGATGAATATCAATGCGTTGGTTGTGGTGCTTGTTCTATGAAGTGTAAGTTTGATGCTATTTCATTAATACGTAAATATAATGGTGAAGGTGTTGCTTTTGAAAACCTAAAACCTGTAGTTTTAAAACAAGTTATAAAGCGTAAAGGTAAAATTGCGGTGAAGAAAGCAATTAATATGTTTGTTAAGGAATAGTAGTTTTAAGGTAACGTGAGTGCTAGATGTTTGTAATATAATTAAGTAAATAAAGATGAGTTGAACAAATGCAGATAAGTTTATGTCTTTAAAAACACAACTTGAGATGGTTGTTCATCACAGAACTGAGGAGTAGAGATGCATGAGATTGGAGTTCTAATTGAAGTAGTGAAAAGTGTAGAGAGATTTGCAAAAGAGAACGACGTAGAAAAAGTTGAATCTCTAGTTTTACAAATAGGGGAACTCTCTTCCATGATACCAAAATATATGAAAACACTTTACCCTGGAGCAGTAGAAGGAACCATATTAGAAGGTTCCGAATTAAAAATCGAACTACTACCTGCCAATGGCTTATGTAAAGATTGTAATAAGGTTTATCATATTGTCAGTTCAAAAGGAATATGCCCATCATGCAGTAGTAAGAATATGGAGTTATTAAGTGGTAAAGAGTTTTATATAAAGGAAATCGAGTGTTATTAAGTAAATAAAAGAATGGCTTTTACAAGTGGTTGGTTATAGATAATTATTGCAGTATCTATAGATATGATAATTTGTAAAGGCCGTTTTTTACTGTTATATTATTTTGTAGATAAGCAAACGTGAAACAAATCTAAAAGAATAATAAGGATTTAAGATTTGTTACTATGTTTTGTATATGATAGAAGATTAGGAGAGTACAGAAATGGATAGTAAATTTTCAAAAGAAAAAATAGATGCCTTTTGGAAAGAATTTTTAGCTACAACAGGTAAGCCTGAAACAACCACGTATATGGATGTATTTCATTTTGACTTAACTGAAAAGTGGGCGAATGAATTATTGCAATTAGTGTTAATTGGACAAAAAAGAGCAACTGCTAGTAGTTTGTGGAGTTTTGAATTACAAGGTATAAATATACCAAAGGTTGGTGATTTCAGTATTGTTACTGACTGGGAAGGAATACCACGATGTGTGATTGAAACAACTGCCATAACCATAGTTCCATTTGATGATATTACGTTTGATATATGTAAGCGTGAAGGTGAAGATGATAATTTGGAATCTTGGCGTGCAGGGCATGTTAGGTTTTTCACTAGTGAAGGAACATCACTAGGATATGAATTTAGTTTCGAAATGCCGGTTGTATTTGAAGATTTTGAAGTTGTTTATAAGATTGATTAATAGACAAGCAAATCTAAACTTAAAGATATAATAATTTAATGTTTATAGTTAAAAAGGGTATCCTTAAAAGTGTTTTAAACTTTTGGATACCCTTTTTAAATAAACCATATATCTAGCAATTGACTTTTTTAATTTCATTATCCTTCCCATATATGAAAAACCCGTAAAAACCATTTTCAGATAATTTATCTAGAAACTTACCAAGTTTTTTCGGTATTTCATAGACTGTCACCGTATATTCCTTACGATATTTTTCTGCTTCCATATAAGCATTTAAGAAATCTTCATCCTTATAAAATATGGCAATCTTTCTTTTTGAATCAGGAATTTTAAAGCCATTTTCCATTAATAATGTATAAATCCGCTCAAAGCCGATAGAAAATCCAACCGCAGGAACTCGTTCGCCAGTAAATTTACCAATCAGATTATCATATCGTCCACCACCACCGATTGAGCTCTCGAATTTTTTACTTTCAATCTCAAATATGGTTCCAGTATAGTATCCTTGACCACGAACTAAAGTGAAATCAAATTTAATTTCATACTTACCTGATGAAACAATGGAGACGGTATCTAGTATCTTTTTAAGCCCATCAATGATTTGTTCTTCACCAGTTAATTCATAGATTGTATTTAGATTTATTTTATTAATAAATAGATCCTTGATTTTAATAATTACTTCTTCATTAATCTCTTTCTCCATTAACTCATTAAGAAGCCCCTCAATACCAATTTTATCTAGTTTGTCAATGGATATACATACACTATCTATTTGGGAGTCATTAACTCCAAGTTTTGATAACAATGATTTTAACAAACGTCTATCATTTATTTTTACTGTAAAGTCACTTATCCCAACAGATAAGAGCGCCTTTGCAGTTGTGTCAATTAATTCGATTTCACTATTAATACTGTCCGATCCTATAATATCTATATCACATTGAACCAGTTCTCGATCACGTCCACGTTGTGGCCGTTCTGCACGGTATACTTTATCTATTTGAATACATTTCATTGGTAGTATTAGTTTATCTTTGTTGTTAGCATAGTACCTACTTAAAGGTAAGGTTAAATCATATCTAAGTCCCATATCACTTAGATCATCGAACTGTTCTTTCATAATAGCACTTTTTAATTTATCACCCCGTTTTAGAATATGAAAGATTAGATTTAGATTTTCACCACCTTCGCTTTTGTCAAGATTTTCTTTTGATTCTAAAATTGGTGTAGCAATTCTTTGAAAACCATTTGTTTGATAAACTTCTAATATTTTATCTTGCATAAAGTCTCTAATTGCCATTTCATTTGGTAGATAGTCTCTTGTTCCTTTTACTGTCGTTGTTTTCATATTAACCTCCATATTGCCGAAACACCCTTGAATTAGTGATGGCACAAATTTAATAAGTGATTGAATGTAGATGTATTTAGTTAAATTAATGATATAGATATTAGAATTTAGTCACAGCTAGACACATATCAAAAAAAGCCGCCCAAGCATGCTACTCGGACGGCAATAATTATTTTTAACAACAATTATCTATCATCACGAGCGCATCAAAAGACGACTGTACTCGTGAATGGTTCACTAAAATACAATCGTTTTAAGTATGGTGATGATGGATAATTGATATAAACATGTTAGTTACCTCTTTTAGTAAATTTATTTTAGTGATAGTAACATAAAGTGTTATGAGAGTCAAGAAAATATTTTAGGAGAAATTATTTTATAATTTGGTGTTACTAACGGAAAGGGAAAATATGGTAGTAAATATACTCGAGTTATGTTAGAATAAGTAAATATATATGAGCCAATTGTGTAATATTAAAATTGAGTTAAATAAACACATTCAATTCAATTTTATTGTTATTTATGGGGGGAATTATGCAAAAATGTTTTCAAAACTTATTTAAAGATCCAGTCAATCATTCGGATCTTAGATACTTTGGTACATATAAGAATGGTAATTGGGATACAGGGATTTTACGGTCTATGCTTAATGAATGGAAGGTAATTGACGGTATACCTTATTTTAATAGTGATAATGAAGGTGATCAATTTTCACTGGATGATATTGATTCATGGGTTGAAGGCGGTCGCTTTAAAAGACGATGGCAAAATAAAGGTAATAAATATATGTCTAATAATGTTTATTCATGGTTATGCAAGCAAGTTGCTACTTTGAATTTACCAATTATGGAGATATCTTGTGGTCCAGGACTTGGTCTTTTACCAGATATTATAACAATGAATCCAAATGTAAATTGTTTAGCTACGGACGCTTGTTCATCCGTGGTTTTAGAGTGGAATAAATTTATAAGCGATAAGGATGCTACAGAGAATATAAGTTTTGCATCTTTTGACACTACCAATATGCCGATTCATTCCAATTCAATAGATGTTATAACAAGTTACATTGGATTATCATCCATTCGATGTCCTGGTGAAGACGGCATGAAGGGAGTGAATGAAACATACCGTGTTTTAAAGCCAGGAGGATATCTATTTACCATTGAAAATACTTGGAAAGACCGAAAAGCCATACATGAAGTATTCGATTTATGGGGAAGGGATTGCTGGTATCGTGATAATGAACTTAGCTGGCATGATAAATTCCAAAAGGCAAACTTTAAAATTATAGATGAGAAATTACAGGAAACTAGAGTTTTAACACCACAAGACAATGAGCTTGGAGAGATAGCCTATAGATTTGGTATTGAAATTGGAATGGAATATAGGGCATATATCTTACGAAAAGTTTAGTCGTCAAAATAGGACATCTTTGATGTTTTACAATTACCTAAAAATATAAGTAATAAGGGGTTAATCGAATGGATGAAAGTGTAAAAAAACAATTACTTGAAAAGAATGATAAATTAGTAAACATGGTAATAGAACGAATAAAAAGGGATTTTGTAGATGATATTGCTATTATTGGTATAACAGGATCTTTTAGCACCAATGACTTTCATGAAAAAAGTGATTTGGATTTAATTATTATTAATAATACCGATCGAGGTTGGGGGATATCACACTGCTTTATCTTAGGTGATGTTGGGTATGATATATATTGTACGCCTTGGGAGACTAGAATTGAAGCAGCAGCCAATCTTGAAAGTCCCTATATATCCCACTTAACAGATTTAAAGATTTTATATTGTGCAAAACCAGAGGATCTTGAGAAGTTTAATTCCTATAGGCAACGAGCGTTAGATTCCCTATCTAAGCCTATTGGTAAGGAATGTTTAGATAGAGCAAAAAAGCATATTGATTTGGCTAAGCAAAGTTATACGAATACTTTGTTAACAGATGATATAGGTTTGGTTAGAACTGCTTCTGGTGATTTGCTACACTGTTGTATCAATGCTCTAACTAGTTTAAATAATACCTATTTCAAACGAGGTATTAAGCGGTATCTAGAAGATGCTATTAACTATCAATATAAACCTGACAACTTTGAAACAATGTATATGTCTATAATTGATGCCAAAACGATTGATGAGATTCGAAATAAGTCCTTCAACTTGCTGAAAAGTATAACGAACCTATATGAAAGAATGGATCTTGATTTAGTAAAACATCCAACTCCAACTTATGACAATCTAAAGGGAACCTATGAAGAGTTGTGGTGTAACTGCCGCAATAAAATAGTAACTAGTGTTGATACGAATGATAAATCCTATGCATTTCATGCGGCATTCGGAGCACAAAGATTTCTTGATGCGATGTCTGAAATGATTGGTACAAAAAAGTTTGATGTGATGCAATATTTTGATGCTTACAATCTTGATATGTTAAAGGAAGAATTTTTACGTATCATGGATGAATATTTAGAAGAGTATAACAAAGTTGGAAGAAAAGTTGTAAGATATGAAACATTTGAAGAACTATGTGAAGATTATTTGCAGCAACTTATTTAATCAAAGAAAAATCATAGATAAAATCATAGATAAAATAGAGATAAAATAAGAGATAAAATAAGAGATAAAAGCGAGATAAAATGCGAGATAAAATTCGAAAAGAATAAAAATATAATGGAGGTATTATGAACAATACATATTTTCCGGTTCGATATTCCCAATTGAGCCCAGATGCATTAAAAGAAGAATTATTAAAAAGATATGAATTAGCAGAGAATTTAAGCTGTCGTTTATTTGACAGTGGGATAAATGATATATACATAATAAAAACAGATGAAGATACGTTTTATCTTAGGATTACTCAAGCAGGTAAATACAGCAAGATTGATTATGTAGAGGAAGTATTAATAATTAATACATTGTGCGAAAATGGCATCAGAGCTGCAGCACCAGTGTGTTGTAAAGATGGTACCTATATATGGGAGATAAATGCTTTTGAAGGTGTCCGTTATGCAATTCTTTTTAATGAAGCGAAAAACAAACCTTCAGAAGACAATGTAAAGAAACACTATAACCTTGGAAGAATGCTTGCACAGATTCATGTTGTTTCTGATGAAAAGAATTTTAAAGTAAGTCGTACACCAATTGACTTAATGCAATTAGCGTATAATCCATTAGAAAAGGTAAAACCGTATTTAGAACATAGAAAAGTGGATTATGATTTTTTAAAAGATGCTACAGATAAACTGAGCAAGTTTGTTGAACAAATCGGTTATGAAAAGCCATACTATGGATATTGCCATGGGGATATACATGGTGGAAATGTATTCTTTAACGAAGATGAACCTATGGTATTTGACTTTGACTGTATGGGTTATGGTTGGCGTGCTTATGATATTTGTGTTTATGCTTGGAATGAAACAGCTGGTGATGAAACTTATATTGAAAAAGAACCTTGGAAAGCTTTTTTAGAAGGATATAATTCAGTTAGACAATTAAGTGAGCATGAATTATTAGCAATCCATGCGTTTGGGGCATTACGAGATTTATGGTTGATGGGGCTTCACGCTGACGTTATCGAAAAAAACGCTGGTTGTAGTTGGTATAACGATGGATATTTTGATTTTAGAATTAATATATTTAAGTTATGGTACGAGCGTGTATTTCCAGTAAATAAGTAGATTTTAAACCAATACCATATGTACGTGTAAAGTAGAATACAGTGAATTAGTAGCTAAGTTAGAATTATAGAATAAATCATGTACAAGGAGTTGTTAAAATGATTATGTGTATAATTCGTCATGGAGACAAGGTAAATGGAGAGTTCTATAATGAAACATTAAGACATCAAGATTCTCCACTAAATGATACTGGATTAAAAAAAGCAGAAAAACTCTGTGATTATTTTGAACAAAGGAATTATAAGAAAATTTTAGTTAGTGAATACATAAGAACAGAACAAACTGCAAGATTTTTAGCTCAGAAAAAGGGAATACAGGTAAGTATAGATAAAAGACTGAATGAAATAGATAATGGTTATATTGAATCAATGAGCGAAGATGAAATCAAGATCGAATATCCAGATTTCTTTTATGACTTTACTAGTTATTCTAAGGATATAAGATTTCCTGGTGGCGAAACAGGTGAAGAGGTAAAGCTAAGACAGAAAGAAATAATCGATGAATTGTTAAAACAAAACGAAGATGTTATATTATTTAGTCATGAAGGATACATTAGATTACTTATGTGTCATGTTCTTCATTTACCTGTTTATCAAAGAAATCTATTTAAGGTAGATTTTTGTGGTATTTCAGAATTTGAGTATAATCCAGCTTTAAAAATATGGAAGGTACTAAAGTTTAATCAAACTTTGGAGACTTAAGAATTGTAATATTTCAGACACCATATAATTTATTAAGAGATATTAATTATATGGTGAAAAATAATGAATTTTATGTTTGTAAAGTGGAAAAAGTTTTTACAATTTGTGGTGCCATTTATGGTGATACTATTTTTGGTTGGACTATTATATTTTTGCAATCGATATTATTCAACTAAAATGGTTATGGGAGGAATACTTAATTATCAAACTTATTATGAAGAAACCAATGATCAGAGAATTAAAATGAATGAAAATAATAGTAATCAGGTTATTTCAATGTATGAAACAGAAGATGTAGAGACATATTTTCGACCTTCTAAGTTACCAGTTCTTAATAATAGAGAATATGACCATGATTTTTTTCGTGGGTATTTTAGTGAAGATCATAAGGAAGCATCCTTACCAAGCTCTTTTTTAAAATCACCAGAAGATGTTATTTTAAATTATTTTAGTATCTTAAGAGAAGCTGCTAACCCAGTAAAAGATAAGTATGCAGGGTGTGGAACACTTGGTGAAGCTTGGTTACCGTATCCGAAAGCGTATCAGTTTTTATCATCAGACTTAAAGAAAAGTATGACATATGAGCAATTTCTTGATACCTTTCAAAATATTTTACATATTAATCTAATCAAATATAAACAAATTCCGGTCTTTGATAATACACAAAATAGTATTCGGTATTTTGTTGAATTAGAAACAATAGAAGGTACGGAAAAAGGTATTGGTCAATTCGCTTATTATTATGGATTTATCGATATAATAAAAGAAAATGATTTATATAAAATTGCAAAACTAGAGTATACTGGAGAAAATTATTTATGTGCCCCATATCATGGATGGTGGTATGATGCAGAAAGTTCTGTTGATATACGGTATGGTTATTGGTGTTCCTTAATAAAAAAGAGATATCCTACAAGACAAGATGGTTATATAAAGAATATTTATTTTGAAGGTACAGACGGCAAAGAGTATCTTATTGTATTTTTTCAATTAACCAATGATAATGATATCGAGATAGCACAATATAGTAAAAGTGAAGATGGTAATTGGAACTTGATAAAACTAAATCCTGAAGATTGTATAAAAGATAAAAAATAATTATGTACAATCGAATCCGAGATTGGGTAATGAAAAGATTGCAACGAATTTTCAAGTAAGTTCAAATTATATAACAAACAACATTAATAAAAAGTTAAGAAATACTTAAGTCAAAAGCACTTGTACGCTATGACATATTGGAATATAATAAAACTTATGGAAAATATAGTAATACGTCTTTTATTCATTTTTTCTATATGAAGTTAATAAACATATGAATGAATTATCTTAGGAGGTGTGCAATGAATCAAAAGCGAAAAATTTTACTTAGTATTATGTTTGTTTTACTAATATGTTTTATCGCGATACCAGCCCATGTTACAGAAGCAAAAACAAGTGATTTTGTTATAAAAGATGGAGTGTTAGTTTCCTATACAGGATCATCGAAAACAGTAAATGTGCCTAATAATGTAACAAAAATCGGTAAAAGAGCATTTTATGCAAATAATAGCGTAAAGACTATTAATTTACCATCTAGTGTTAAAGTGTTTGATGAAGAAGCTTTTGCCTCTTGCTATTCACTAGAAAAAATTAATATACCAAGTAGTATAACCAGAATTCCTTATCATGCATTTTATGGATGTTATAAGTTAAAGAGTATTACTTTACCTAGTAACTTAACTTATATTGGTGAAGGTGCATTTGGATATTGCCAAAATATTACCAAGATATCTTTACCAAAATCAGTGAAATTCATAAGTATTGAAGCTTTCATTGGTTGTGGTAAAATGCAGACATTTACCATTCCAAGTGATAGTAAACTTTACTACATAGCGAGAAGGGCATTCCAGGATTGTTCTAAACTTACTACAATTAGTTTACCAAAAGGACTGACAAACTTAGGTCCACAGGCATTTCGTTATTGTAATAAATTAAAATCAATTTCCATACCAAGTGGTGTTACTACAATACAAAAAGAAACTTTTATGTATTGCTATAGCTTAACCACGGTAAATATACCTACAACAGTAACAGAAATTCAAGAAAATGCCTTCGCAAATTGCGGAAAATTACAGAGTGTAAAAATACCAAGTGGTGTTACTGCGATAGCGCAAGGTACATTTATGAATTGCAGTTCTCTAACGAGTATTAAATTACCTGAAAGTGTATCATATATTGGTGGATATGCATTTTCGGGGTGTAACTCCTTACAGAGCATCAATATGCCAAGTAATTTAACGACTATCGAAAATGGAACATTTAATTATTGTAGGAAACTAAAAGCGATATCAATTCCTTATACTGTAACTTATATAGGAGATAATGCGTTTAGTGACTGTAGTTCTCTTACGGCAATTGCATTACCAGATAATCTTAAAACCCTTGGAATATCTGCTTTCGCTGGATGCAAGAATCTTACTCAAGTTACCATACCAGAAGGGGTTACAAAAATTAATAGTGGTTTGTTTAGCTATTGTTCAAAACTTGCTAGTGTTTCTTTGTCAAGTAAAACAACAAACATTGGTGAGAGTGCATTTAGTTATTGCACTAGCTTAACAGATATCAAACTTCCTAAAACTTTAACTAGGATTGATAATAGCGCCTTCTCTGGATGTTATCTATTAAGTAAGATTATAATACCGGATTCTGTTACTGCAATAGGGTATGGCGCATTTTCAGAGTGTGTTAATTTAAAAGAGGTTGATTTATCTGATAACATGAAAGTAATTCCTGATAATATGTTTAGTGGTTGTACATCATTAACAGATATTAACTTTCCATCAAATCTTTTAAAAATTGGTTCTTATTCCTTTGTTAATTGTAGAGCATTAAATGAAATTAATGTTACAGAAGGTGTTACTGAGATCGGTGACCATGCATTCCGTGGTTGTGCTGCACTGGAAAATGTTTTGTTACCTGAATCACTTGAAACAATAGGTTATAGTGTATTTACAGGTACAAAATGGATCAGAGAAAATGAAGAAGACAATATGGTTATCACCAATAATGGTTTCTTAGTAAAATATAATGGTACTGATAGAGACTTAATTATTCCAGATGATATTACTTATATTGCACCTTATGTTTTTAAAGAAAATAATTACCTTGAAAGTGTTACTTTATCTGATAATATTACCGTAATACCGCAGTATACTTTTAGTCAATGCAGTAATTTAAAGGAAGTTAAATTGCCTAAGAATTTAAAATCGATTGGAGTTGGTGCATTTTTCTTATGCCGAAGCTTGGCTAATATAAAGTTTCCAAACACCTTAGAATCCATTGGTCAAAGAGCATTCGACAGTTGTAATTTTAGTAAAATAGTCTTACCAGATAGTATTACTTCATTAGATTCCTATGCTTTCAGTAATTGCAGTAACCTAGAAGAAATTTGGTTGCCAGCAGGTTTAAAGAAAGTAAAGACTTATACTTTTAGTTGGTGCAATAATCTAACAAAAATTCATATTCCGGATTCAGTGAAGGATATAGATAAAAAAGCTTTCTATAACTGGAATAGAATAGGAGAGCAGACAATTTATTGCAGTGCTAATTCCTATGCATATGATTTTGCAATGCAAAATGATTTTAATGTAGAATTTAAATAAGAATAAAAAAGGTTACTAAGCATAAAACGTGGAGTTTTAATACGAAACAAAAGCTTCCTAAGTTGAAATGATACTCTTATATTTAACAGTTTGAATAAGAACAGTTAAATACAAGTTATTAGTTCAGACATAGGGAGCTTTTTTAATTCATCTTATGTTTGCTTAGTTATAGCAGGTTCAATAAATAAAGGTATATAATCATTGTAAAGAGTAACAAGAAAATAATCTGTTAAGTGTTCTTTATTCTTTGTCCTGAAACGTTTTATTATCTTATATCCATAGGTAGTTTGATAGGTTGATTTATCATCAAAATATCTTATCGTAAAAATAATAAGTGAACCATCATATTGAAGTATGCTAACATTTTGATTATCAATTCCATAAAATGTTATTCTAATTTTATCCGGTATGTTTGCCTTAACATTGTCCATAAATTGTTGTAACCTATTGGTATTATAAGATACAAAACCTTGCCTCATAACATCTTGGTTATGTAGTGCCATCTGAAATGTATATTTTTTTGGAATTAACGATAATTCAAGTATATGCTCATATTTAATATCTTGCATACTTAACTCCATTCGTATTTACCATAATGTATTGTGGATTTAAAAGAAATATTCTAGATTAACTGGAATAATAATATGGTAAAGTAATTCGATTTTGTTAATTGGATATGTATATTTGTAAGATGAAAATAAGGGACTTAATTAAAACTAGTGAAAAAATTAAACGCCTTGAGTGGTTTGACAATACTTTACGGTTAAGTTACAATATTGTCTATATGAGATCGTGATTTTATTAATTGATGAATTTGACAATTACACAGTCAGCGTATCAATCCATACGATAGAATTATATAAAGAGGAGAATATCTATGAAAAAACGGCTTAAAATAGCCTTAATTACAATCATATCGATGGTAGTATTACTAACCGGTGCATTTTTTATTTATGCATCTGACTATTACAGAGCAGAAGATGTAGCAATTGAAGTTATGAATAATGGAGATAGCATAAGTGTTAAAGATAATCTGATAATACTATCACCTACTATACCAAACGACACAGCATTGATTTTTTATCCAGGTGCAAAGGTGGAACACATCGCTTATTTACCAATTTTAGAAAAGATTAAAGAGAGTTGTGGTATTACATGTATTCTTGTTAAAATGCCGTTTAATATGGCTATTTTTGATTCAAATGCAGCTGATAAAATCATAGATCAGTTCCCTGATATCAAAAACTGGTATATAGGTGGACATTCTATGGGTGGTGCAATGGCAAGCAATTATGCATCTAAACATCAAGACAAGGTGAACGGATTGATTTTGCTAGGAGCTTATATCTATGGGGAATACCCGGATGATGACGCACTGACAGTTTATGGCACATTCAATACAAGTGTGGCAGAGAAGATAAACTATACTGAAAATATTGTAGCAATAGAAGGTGGAAACCACGCCCAATTTGGTAATTATGGAAAACAAAAAGGTGACCACGATGCCACGATAACAAGTGAAGAACAACAAATCATAACCGTGGAAGCTATTAAGCAATTTATTGGAGAAAGATAAGTTTCATACGGGTGGAAAAGCAAATTATCGCTTTTTACTAATACAATAATCTAGGTAAAATTGGATTTGATTATGAATGGATAGGTAAATTATGTGATTCTATAGAACAATGTTTGAACATTTTTATGATTTATAAATATAGAGCCAGTGATTGTTATTCTTATATGAGAGAAGATTAGAATTAGTAAATTAGAATTAGTACATTGGAATTAGTACATTGGAATGAATTGATTTCGGCTGTTGAGAGATTAATGAATCCACTCATAGAAACTAAGCTGGCTAAAATCTATATGGTTAAAAATGGGATTAAAAAGTCTTATATGTAAAATAAAAAAAATACAAAATAGTGTTGACAAAGTAATTAAATTATATTATACTATCTCATGTGCTTGAGACAACACAAAAACATCAAGACAAAAATTAAATATGCGCGAGTGGCTCAGTGGTGGAGTATCGCCTTGCCAAGGCGAGGGTCGCGGGTTCGAATCCCGTCTCGCGCTTAATGAATTGACTGGGAAGTCTTGATTTTCAAGGCTTCTCGGTTTTTTTATGTGTCTATAGCCTGTATACACTTGTAGACAGCTTACAAAGCCTTTGATTATGAGGTCATAGGTTTCTTTTTCAATCAGTTGATTTATAGAATATCCCAAGGTAGTATTTTCAGTTGCTGTGTTCTAGTAAAGAACATTACATATATTTCTATTTGTATTGCCATATATTGTCATTTGGTGTATACTTAAATCATAAAAAGGCAACGAAATAAGTTTGATGCATAGACATCAGAAAGGATAATATATGGTTGAACACATTTCCAAGATACTTAGATATACCAAATTCGGACATTCTCAGTTTGACTTCATAGACATTAATGTTCTCGATGATCAAAAATTATTCATTGATCCATGTTTAATTTCTACCCAACAAGATGCTTGGTGTACAACTGCAACTGTTGTTATGGATGATTTCTTTGATAAGTTCTATGAGGCTTATCGAAATAATGATAATGAAAAAAAGAACTATCTGCTTTCCCATGCAAGCGAATTAAACTATACTAGGCTAGGCTATGGTAATGGGGACAATGGGCACGGCAATACAGCAGAAGGGTTAATTAGTACCTTTATCACTCTTGAAAATTTTGTAGATAATATACCATACCTTACAAAGGCTATGGATTTACCTTTGTATGTTCCTGGATTTTCTGAAGATGGTCTTTCCGATATGCTTACCAATATTTTACACGAGCAATTAAATAATTATACTCTGGAACAACTAGCGCTAACGAACGTTGTGCCTAATTCAGAAGATACATTTTATACTTGGGATGTCACTACTTCAAGTTGGATTACTGTTACACGTCCATGTTATCGCTATTTAGGTACGGATAAGGTTCTACTAACTCCAAAACGAATTGTAAGAAAAAAATATTTTTTTGGAGTCAATCAGTTCCTTATGAGAATAATTCTGGAACGTGTGAAAAACGAAACTGCCTATACCAATGAAAAAGGTAAGACACGTTTTAGAACAACCAAAAAAGCATTAAAAAATGCGATACCAAAAGAGAATAATAACTGGCGGTACACATATACAAAAGGGATATCAGAAGATGACCCTACCTATGTAAGGGATTATCATAATGCTATTCCAAACTTCTATATAAATAAAGGGATGACTGACTCTGAACTTGATGATTTCATATATAAATATGACTGATGAGTCCGTTAGAGGTTTCGGAAAGCTCCATTTTGTATTTAGTAGAAAAATATTTGAATCCCGTCTTGCTTTTCGATTGAATGATTAGGAAGTCCTGATTTATGGGACTTCCTAATTTTTTATGTGTCAATAGGGTACATACTATTGTAGACATCTTACAAAGCTTTTGTTATGAGGTCATAGGTTTCTTTTTCCGTCAATGGATTATAGATATATCCCAATGTAGTATTAAAGTTGCTGTGTCCCAGTAATTCACGGATGCAATCCAAAGGGACACCGCTTGCATTTAGATTACTGGCGAAGGTCTTACGCATCTTATGTATTGATTTTGTAGCCAAGCCTTGACGCTCTGCGTATTTCTCAAGCACATATGCAACCTGCCTTGAAGTAATCCGCTGTCCATCTCTTACTAAAATATACTCACTCTGATATTCCAGCTTTTGCAGGATATTAATTGCTTTCGGAATTAATACAATAAATCTATCTCTGTTTGTTTTGGTATGCTCTGCAATCTCATACTGGTTTGTAATCTGATTTCTGACTTCTTCACGAACGATATGCAGATGATTAATGTCACAATAATCTTCCCACTTCAATGCAACCAGTTCCCCGACACGCAAGCCAAGAAGAAAATTAAGCTTCACCGCATAGAATACAATATCATGAGTTTCTGCAAACATATGGTCAAGATACCGATTTAATTCTTTCAGTTCATCAGAATTATAGGTTTCTGTTTTACCTATCTTTCTTACTACTTGTTTGAATTTAACAAGTATCTGCACCTTTTCCATAGGGTTTACAGGTATGTACTTTTTTCTGATAGCATACTCAAACATACCATTTAGGATAGTCTTGATATTTCCCCATTCCTTCCGGGGAAGATTAAATTCCCGGATAATACGGTTACATTCCGTTTCAAGCATCAATTTATCTATCCTTTTAACTTTCGTTTTATGAAGGATTGATGGTTCAAAATACTTCCGGTAGTGTTGTTCATGCCATTTAATCGTATTGCTGGCTATTCGTAACGGTTTTCTTATATTCCAGCCATTCCACATATAATTCGTTAAATGTCAATTTGTCAATGTACGAGTTAGAAAAAAATACTGGTATCAACTTATCCAATAATTCTTTCTCTGTTTGTGCTTTGATATTCTTTCTCTTGCCGTCAGCCTCCCTATTGAGGTCA
>JARBTX010000099.1 GCA_029239975.1 Anaerocolumna sp. | reverse complement strand
ATAGGTGTAAAATCTGCTCAAAGAATAGTAAAGGCAAGAAAAAGTGCAAATCTTCGTTTTGAAGATTTAAAAAAAATTGGAGTAGTATTAAAAAGAGCATTATATTTTATTACATGTAGTGGCCAAATGATGTATCCAGTAAAAATTGAAGAAAACTATATTACAAATCAACTAATTCATGTAAAAGAAAAATTGCCTTTTGGAATTTCAGAAAATACAACATATAAACAGTTGACGTTATTTGATGATGTTAGCTTTAATTTTAACAAACAAAATTATATATAGAATGGTGATATGTAATGTCAAATAAAAAAATATTTGTATGTGAAGATAGTATTGAAGGAATTTTTACTGCAATATATGATGCTTGGTCAAGTAAAAATGGACATGATAATAATAAAATTGAGATTAATACGTATGGTTCAGAATATAATAATTTAGAACTTTTTTCTGAATATATTAATGTTTTACCTGATAACGAAAAAGTTATAAAAGTTGCTAATTCTATAAAAAATAAAATATCAGAAGAAGCGTATGAGATGGTTTGCCGTGCTGTATTATCGAATAATCCATTTAAAGGTGATGTAATATATCGATTCTTAATTTTAGGATTTTCTATAGGACCCAAAGTTATAGATCATCTAACAGATAATGCAGTAATGAGTGTTTTTGAAATGAATCGTAATGTTGGGTTTGAAGCACATCATTTTACAGGATTTTTACGTTTTTCTGAAACAAAAGGTAATATATTATTTTCTAAGATAAATCCTAAAAATGATATCATTCGTTTAATAGCACCACATTTTACTGATCGATTACAAAATGAGAATTTCATTATTTACGATGAAAAAAGACATACAGCAATTATTCACAGAAGTGGTTTTCCATGGGTTTTTACAAATGCAGAAGATTTAAATATTGAAAGATTGAATGAAAATTCAATAGAAGAGGACGAATTTAGAGCTCTTTGGACGACTTTTTTTGAAACAATTGCAATAGAAGAACGAAAGAACTTAAAATTACAAAGGAATAATTTACCCCTACGTTTTCGGGATAATATGATAGAATTTATGGATACAAAGGATAATCACTAAAATGTGGTCATAGATAAAAATGCATAATAAATATAATCGGTGAGATACTAAACGAGTAAAAATAAATGAGTAAATTTACTTTTAGGAGGAGTATCATGAGAAAGAAATTATATTTATTATTGGCTGTTTTATGTCTTTCATTTTTAACTTTAACAGCATGTGCAACAACTGACAATGGTACCAATAATTCTGCCACAACTGATGATGATTTAACCGATGATGACGATTTAGGTGATGATTTAAATAATGGTGTTACTGGTAATGGTAATACAACAGGCGGAACTACAAATGGAACAAATGGTACTACAGGTGGTAATGCAGGCGGTACAAATGGAGCAACAGGTGGAAATGCTGGTACAACAGGTACTAATGGCGGAACAACAGGTGGAACAACTGGTGGAACAGGTACAACTGGTGGAACAACAGGTACAACGAATGGAACAGGAACTGGTACAACAAATGGAACAGGAACTGGTACAGGAAATGGTAGATAATAAATTACTTTTAACAATTTAGATAACACATTTAAAAACGAGCAGATATAATGAACATTACATTCTACTCGTTTTTATTATTACTTATTTTTTTGTATTTTTGATACAATCTTTACAGGTACCAGATATCTGAATATAATGTTCTGATATTGTAAAACCTTCTTTTTCCATTGCATTTTCAATTTCATGTATTGGACATAAAGGTAAGTTAAATATGCGCTTGCATGAATCGCATATTACATAATGCTTATGCTCATGAGAAGTCCCTTTTATTTGATAGAATAATTCACTATCATTTAGATAGTACTTATCGATAAGATTTTGTTTTATCAAAGTATCTATGTTTCGATAAATAGTTGACTTAGCAATGGTAGGTATTTCAGCAATCACTTTTTGATATATATCATTAATTGACATAGGTCGGTTTGATGTAGTTAAAATGTCAAGTATTAACTGTTTTTGCTTTGTATTTCTTGAATTTTCCATAATAGTATGCTACTTAATTTAATAACTGGTATAAATGATTGAATAGCTAGAGTAGCTTCTCCTTTCGTAATCTATACTTAGATAAAGTCTATCTCTAATGGTTAGGAATTGTCAACATATTTTTATCATGAAATGCGGAATTCTTTTAACAAATACATTATAAATTATTTGTAATTTTATATAAGAAAAAGGAATGATCGGAACTAGTAAATTCTTCAACCTTTTTCATAGACAATCGTTCTGCTAAATGTATTGACCTTTCATTTTGTGGATCAATAACTGCAATAATTTGCTTTATTTCAAGTTCCTTAAATGCATAATCTAAAATCGCTTTGCAACATTCATAAGCATAGCCTCTTCCCCAAATCCGTTCATCGAATAGATAACCGATTTCAATCTCATTGGAGTTATTAATTAATCGATTTTGAATACCACAATGACCAACTAGTTCATTGGAATCTTTAATAAACACACCCCATAAACCATAACCATAAAAGTGATATACTTTTTCTATATATGCCTTATGTTTTTCTATGGAATCTTCTAGGTTAACACCTAATTCTTCTACATATTTTTTAACATTTGGATTCTGATAAATTCTATATAAATCTGGAATATCTTTCGTGGTTAATTCTCTGATAACAAAATGAGTAGTCGTAGTTACAGTAATAGGTAAATTAAAAAAACGTTGATACACATTATTTATAAAAATATAATTAACTTCTTCAAATCCTTCGATTAAAAAGTTAGCCTTTGTTAAATCCTGTTGACCAGAATGTTCATTAATATAGC
Organism: Anaerocolumna sp.; assembly: GCA_029239975.1. GTDB lineage: Bacteria > Bacillota > Clostridia > Lachnospirales > Lachnospiraceae > Anaerocolumna. Next base: position 14,093 of record JARBTX010000099.1, on the reverse strand, counting down.
CTATAACAGGAATGTTTGCACTATTTGCAGCGCATACACCATTATAGGAGTCTTCTATAATAATGCATTCATCCGGTTTTACATCTAATTCATAAACTGCTTTTAAAAATACATCAGGTGCTGGTTTTGGATTAGGGACGGTTGTTCCTGAAATTAATTTAGTAAAATATTGTGAGATACCTAGTGCAGTTACTACATTTGAGATTTCTTCCATTGTAGATGAAGATGCTATTGCTAACTTTATACCTTTCCTATATAAATCAATGATTAATTCTTTTGTAAATGGAACTGCTTCATATCCTTCTTTTGCAATGAGTTTCTTTTTGGTTTCGTTGTAAAAATCTAATAACTCATTAGCAGAATACACAAGATTGAAATCTTTTATCATAGTATTTAACATATGTATTGTAGTAGATCCAATAAATTGATAGCAATATTCTAAAGGTATATCGATACCTAATTCTCTTAATGATAATACATGAGCTCTGGCATGTAATGGCTCACTATCTACAAGAACTCCGTCCATATCAAAGATAACAGCTTTTAGCATTTTATTCCTCCTAATATTTGACTTGAGTTAAGCCAAATTTCTAACAAAGGTATTATACCAGAAATTATATTAAAGAAAACAAAAAAGTTGAATTAAATTTAGATTTATATGTTAACAGAAAAAATTACATAGAAGTGATTAAAACTTCTATGTAACCAATTCAAAATCCTATTAGTTTAATGAGACCGGCAGTATCTTTTTTATTTTATGTTTGAACGGCTTAATAACTTTTCATAAAATAATCCAACTAAAAACCAACAAGGTGCATAATCAAAACGAATGACCCCTTTGTAATTTAATTTTGCTTTACTGTAATCCCAAGGGCAAGCTCCATATTTTTTTAATAACTTTCCGGAAAAAAACTCTGCAATAAAAATGCAAAGGGCATATACACCTCCTCTAAGAAGAGCGCTCTTGTCTTTTAACTTTTTACAAATAGGGTTTAGGCATGCAGCCATACCATAGATTGGAAACATCCATACGGAAGTACGACATAAAAATGTTTTATCCTTATGCTTTAATACAGAATGAAGTCCGGTCCAAAAACATTCCATACACCAACCACTAAGACCACATAATAAAAAATTTTGTATAAATGATTTTTTCATAAATTTAGTATAAGTAAAATTATAACTTCCTATGCATACAGTGCGTTGACAATCTCATTGTCTATGTTATAATAAGTGTCAACAATGCACATTTGCAGAAAATGGAGAAAAATATTATATGGAAAAAGCAATCGTTAAGCTTAAAAAAGGCGAAGGACGTACACTCAAAGCTGGTGGAATGTGGGTGTTCGATAATGAAATAGATATAATAAAAGGTGAATATCAGAATGGTGATATTGTTCATGTTCATGATTTTGATGATTACTATATGGGTTGTGGATTTATTAACACTAATTCCAAGATAACCATACGTGTTATGTCTAGAATAAAAGGGCAAGAAATTGATAGAGATTTTTTAAAGGGTAGAGTAGAGACTGCTTGGGAGTACAGAAAAAAAACAGTAGATATTAGTAGTTGTAGAGTTATTTTTGGTGAGGCTGATTTTTTGCCAGGTATTGTTATTGATAAGTTTTCTGATGTTTTAGTAGTACAGTCATTAGCTTTAGGCATTGATTTAATGAAGCATACTATAGTTGACTTATTGAAGCAGGCTATGGAAAAGGACGGAATTGTTATCCGTGGAGTATATGAACGAAGTGATGCCAAGGTAAGATCCAATGAAGGGCTAGAGCGTATGAAAGGATTTATTGGAGAACCATTTGATACTAAGATTGAAATTATTGAAAATGGTGTAAAATATATTGTTGATGTGGAAGAAGGACAAAAAACAGGTTTCTTCTTAGATCAAAAGTATAACCGAGAGGCAATTAAGAAAATCTGTAAAGATGCAGAAGTTCTTGACTGCTTTACTCATACTGGGTCATTTGCATTAAATGCAGGAATAGCTGGAGCAAAAAGTGTGCTAGGTGTAGACGCATCTGAACTAGGTGTAAAACAAGCGGAAGAGAATGCAGCTTTAAATGGTCTTAGTGAGATTGTTCATTTTAAATGTGCAGACGTATTTGAGTTATTACCAGAACTTGAAAAACAGAATAAAAAGTTTGATGTAATCATATTAGATCCGCCAGCTTTTACGAAATCTAGAAATTCAGTTAAAAATGCGATTAAAGGATATCGTGAGATTAACTTACGTGCTATGAAGTTAATTAAGGATGGAGGATTTTTAGCTACTTGCTCTTGTTCGCATTTTATGACACCAGATTTATTTGCTGAAACAGTAGGACAAGCAGCAAAAAATGTTAGAAAACGTTTAAGACAGGTGGAATATCGTACACAAGCACCAGATCATCCTATACTTTGGGCAGCAGATGAATCTTACTATTTAAAATTTTTCATTTTCCAAGTATGTGACGAAAAATAAAGTGTTATTGCAGGATTAAGCTAGTAAATGTATGAAATATATGATAAATAACATTGAAGTTTCGTAATTACTAGAGTTTTATTAAAACAAGGGGGATTATCTTAATGACGTTTCAGAAAGCATTACAATTTTTAAACGATGCGGAACAATTTGGTAGTGTCTTAGGGCTTGAAAATATGAAAACTTTATTAGAAGGATTAGATAATCCCCAAGATAGATTAAAGTTTGTACATGTAGCTGGGACGAATGGAAAGGGTTCAACAGCTGCATTTATAGCTAATATTGTAGCAACAGCTGGCTACCGAGTAGGTAGATACATCTCGCCATTTGTCTTCGAGTATAAAGAGATAATTCAAATTACTTTCTGTCGGGATAATAAAGTAACCACAGATTATATTACAGATACGGCTATCAGTAATTGTATTGAAAAAATTGAGCAAGTTTGTAGACAAATGATAAAACAAGGGCTACCGCATCCGACTAGATTTGAGATAGAAACTGCTATGGCATTTTTATATTTTTTAGAGATGAAATGTGATTTGGTTGTATTGGAAGTTGGATTAGGTGGTAGATTAGATGCAACCAATGTAGTTACATCTACCTTATGTGCTGTTATTACATCTATCAGTATGGATCACATGCATATTTTAGGTGATACCTTAGAGAAGATTGCTATGGAAAAGGCTGGTATTATTAAACCGGGTATTTTCGTGGTATCTTATGACCAAAAACCAGAAGCAAGAAAAGTAATAGAAATGATCAGCGAAATAAACAATGCCAAGTTGTCTTTCGTCCTTTCAGATACTATAAAAATAGATGAACAAACAATAGAAGGTACAATGTTTTCTTATGAAGAATATAAAAACCTTCAAATAAAGTTATTAGGTAATCATCAAATAAAAAATGCGATTGTTGCTGTATTAGCTATCCAGTCACTCAAAGAACATGGTTTTGTTATTGATAAAGATCATATCCAACGAGGCTTACTAACTACTAAATGGCGGGGAAGATTTGAGTTAATTCATAAAAATCCTTATTTCATTATAGATGGAGCACATAATGAGGATGCAGCATTCCAACTAGCTAATAGCATAAAGGAGTATTTTCCTAACAAAAAAATCATATATATTTTAGGTGTATTAGCAGATAAGGATTACAATAGCATTTTAAAACATACAGGATCTTATGCGAAAGAGATAATAACGATTACTCCAAATAATTCAAGGGGATTACAATCCCAGGTATTAGCTATGGAAGCGAAAAGATACTGTAGATCAGTAACTAACGCTGATGACATCAAAGAAGCAATTCATTTGGCATACCAAAAAGCACAAACAAATGATATCATCATTGCATTTGGTTCCTTGTCTTATTTAAAAGATGTATATGATGAAGTGGGAAAGGAAGAATGACATGGATCATAAAAAAATAGAAGAAGCAGTAAAACTTTTTTTAGAAGGTATTGGAGAAGATGTGAATCGTGAGGGTTTGCAAGACACCCCAAAAAGAATTGCTTTAATGTGTGAAGAAATTTTTTCAGGATTAAACAATGATGCCAAAGAGCACTTACAAAGGACATTTACTGCAACTAATAATGAAATGGTTATTGAAAAAGAAATTCCATTTTATTCAGTATGCGAGCATCATTTACTTCCTTTTTATGGTAAAGCACACATAGGTTATATACCAGATGGAAAGGTAGTTGGTATTAGCAAGTTAGCTAGGACAGTGGATGTGTATGCAAAACGACCACAGATTCAAGAGCAAATGACAGCACAGATAGCAGATGACATTATGTCTAATCTAAACCCGAAGGGTGTAATTGTATTATTAGAGGCAGAACATATGTGTATGACTATGCGTGGAGTAAGAAAACCGGGTACATTAACAACGACATACGTATGCCGTGGGGAATTTGATAATAATGCAGAATTAAGAAATACATTCTTTAAATTGATTAAATAAGTTTTAATACAATTATTTTATGTGTAATAAGAGTGAGTCATTGTTATTGAGAGTTATAGTTTGAGAGTTATAGTTTGAGAGTTATAGTTTGAGAGTTATAGTTTGAGAGTTATGGTTAGATAGTTATAGGTTAGAGAGTTACAGATTATAGAGATTTCTAATTAGTAGGTTGTAATTAGAGAGAGTTATTGAGAAGGAATTATTGCATTTAGTAGATCGTTTAAAAATAAGGTTGTAACGAATACAGATAGGAGAACATTCATGCGAATAGGTAATAGGGAATTCGATTTAAATAATAACACATATATTATGGGAATTTTAAACGTTACACCCGATTCCTTTTCTGACGGTGGAAAATTCAATATCTTATCTGAAGCTTTAAGGCATACAGAGCAAATGATACAAGAAGGTGTAGATATTATTGATATTGGTGGTGAATCCACAAGACCTAATTATACACATATTTCAGATGCTGAAGAGATTGATAGAATTCTACCAATCATAAAAGAAGTAAAAAAGCAATTTGATGTTCCAATCTCTGTAGATACCTATAAAAGTGAAGTGACCACAGCTGCTTTATCCAATGGCGCTGATTTCATTAATGATATCTGGGGCTTAAAGCATGACCAGAGAATGGCAAATGTTGTGAAAGAATTTAATGTACCGGTATGTTTAATGCATAATCGCAAAGAAGCGGTGTATAACAATTATATGGAAGATGTTATAAATGATTTAAAAGAGAGTATACAACTTGCGTTAGATGCTGGTATAAATAAAGACAAAATCATCATTGACCCAGGAATTGGGTTTGCCAAAACATATGAAATGAATCTAACATTAATGAACCGTTTAGAACAACTTCATCAATTAGAGTTGCCAATTTTACTTGGTACTTCTAGAAAATCTATGATCGGATTGACTCTAGATGAGCCGGTAACCAATCGTTTAGAAGGAACCATTGCTACTACAGTTATGGGTGTAATGAAAGGATGTAGTATAGTTCGTGTTCATGATGTTTTAGCAAATCGTAGAGCAATTATGATGACACAAACGATACTACGTGAAAAAAAGTAAGAGGAAAACCGAATGGATCAAATTACAATTACGAATCTTGAAGTATTTAGTCATCATGGTGTATTTAAGGAAGAAAACATACTTGGGCAAAAGTTCTTGGTATCAGTAATACTATATGCCCCTTTAGCACAAGCATCCAATAATGATGATTTAACAAAGTCTGTTAATTATGGAGATGTGTGTCACTTTATTAAAAGTGAAATGGAGCAAAATACTTATAAGTTAATAGAAACTTTAACTGAGCATTTAGCTAGAAAAATATTAATTAGGTATCCAATCATAGAAAAAATCAGGTTAGAAGTAAAAAAACCGTGGGCTCCAATTTTATTACCACTAGAAACTGTTTCAGTTGTAATGGAAAGAGAATGGCATACGGCTTATCTTAGTATTGGCTCTAACTTAGGAGATAAAGAAAAAAATCTAAATCGATCAATAGATTTATTAAATAAGGATGATTTAACAAGAGTTACTAAAATCTCACCTTTTATAATTACAAAACCATATGGTGGAGTAGAACAAGATGATTTCTTAAATGGTGCTTTAGAAATAAAAACATTAAGAACTCCAGATGAATTACTTGAATTGATAGGAAACATTGAATCAGATTTAAAGAGAGTTAGAACCATTCATTGGGGACCTAGAACAATTGATTTAGATATACTTTTATTTGATACGATTGTTATGAAAACAGAGAAATTAGCAATACCACATAAAGAAATGAAAAACCGAGAATTTGTACTAGAACCTTTATGCGAAATCGCGCCACATATTGTTCATCCAATATACGGGAAAAATATATATCAGTTATATCAAGAATTATTATCAAATTAATTTAGAAATAAATGAAAAGCTGAATGAAATCCAGTAATGGAATTTCATTCAGCTTTTCATGATATAGGAATTTTAATACATTAAGTACTTAAATCATTGTATTTTCAGATTCATTATGTACTAAATCATAGCAAATTCAGAAACATTAAGTTTATTGTTATTCAAGTTGTTTACATATTATTTACTTGATTTAGGGGGATTGAAAACGGATAAAGTATTTGTTTGCTCAATTTGTTGGTAGTAAGTATTTGTATCAGAGAAATCACGAAAGAAAACGTAATCTCCAACAATATGAATTTGCTTATAATCACCATTTGTTATTATAATCGATTCGCCTGTTAATAAATTAATACGATTGATACCATTATTTTTCGTATCATCGATTTGGTAATACATATACTTACCGTCTTTTGTTATGTTAAATGTCGAACATCTATCATTAACAACAGCAGTTGGATTTGACCCATCTGCATCGATACGATATATAGCGTAATCATTTGTTAGTGACATATAATAGATATAACTATTGTTGTAGATTGGTGCATAACAATTCTCTTCATATAAAATATTAGATGATCCTGTTTTTACATTGTAAGTATATATAAAATGATCATTGTTTGTTCCAGTATAATATATCAGATCTTTATTTGTTGATAGAGGCATAATTGGTTCCTTGGATATAAGTTTATCATTTTGCCCATCAATTTTAACGGAATGAAATGTTAACCCTTCATTCTTGTTATAATGTTGATAATAAACATAATTTCCAAGTATATTTGTCAAACCACTTGGATCATCATATAATATTTTTAATCGGTTTTTTTCTATATCGAAACGATAGATTCCAACATTATTAAACGCAAATATACTTGGTTTGCTTTCTTCTCGTTTATGATTTATTCTTGAATAATAAAGATAGCTACCAACTGCGTTAATATAAGCTACTTTATCTTCATGAATTTTTTCGAATTTACCTGTAGGAGTATCCATTTTATATAAGGCACCATCATCGTTATCATTGCTAAAATAGATACTATCTTGATATTCACAAAATAGTCCACCATTTAATAGATTTCCAGCTGAGTTACCAGTAGCTTCATCATTATTATAAATAGTTTTCGTAGACTGTACATAACCAAAATACAATAGTACAATAGCTAATATGATGAGAAAAGGTATTAATAATTTTCTTAGTCGATTCATAATTAACTCCTTATCTTTAGTATTACAATAATTATAATATTAATAGAGGTATTATGCAATCTATAAATCATTTGGATTGCAAAGATTTAGGCTGTGTTATATAATGTAAAAAATATATAAACACGAATGAATAAATATACGCTTAACGCAGATGGGAGCTTATAATGATTGATTTAATACAAATTAGACAAGAAATAGATCAAGTTGATAAGCAAATAGTTGAATTATTTGAACATAGAATGCAATTAGCCAAAGAAGTGGCTGAATTTAAGATCCAAACTGGTAAAAAAGTATTTGATAAAGAAAGAGAAGTAGAAAAATTACGTGTATTAAAGGAATTGGCTAGTAATGATTTTAATAAACATGGAATTCATGAATTATTTTCACAAATCATGTCTATGAGCCGAAAGCTTCAATACGGATTAATTAGTTCAAATGAATATGAACTTCCATTTTTAGAGATAGAGCGATTAAATATTGTACCTGAAACTAAAGTAGTGTGTTTTGGAGTGCAGGGCTCCTATACAGAACAGGCAATGGAAGAGTATTTTGGTTCTGACATTTGTCGTTCTTATTCATCTTCTTTTAAAAATATCATGCAAACAATAAAAGATGGTTCGGCTGATTATGGAGTACTGCCAATTGAAAATACCTCTACTGGTGGAATTGCAGACATTTATGATTTATTAGTTGAATTTGATAATTATATCATTGGTGAGCACATAGTAAAAATTGATCATGCGTTGTTAGGATTACCAGGAGCAACCATTGAAACTATTAAGAATGTTTATTCACACCCGCAAGGACTTATGCAATGTTCAAAGTATATAGAAAACCATGGAAACATGAAACCAGTTGAATGTATTAGTACAGCAGATAGTGCGAAAAAGATTCTAAATGATGGAGATATCACTCAGGCGGCAATTGCAAGTAAAAGAGCAGGAAGCTATTATGGGTTAGTAGTTCTTGATGAAGCTATAAATCATGAAAATACAAATTCAACAAGATTTATAATAATCTCAAGAAAAAAAGAGTTTATTAAAACATCAAATAAAATTAGTATCTGTTTTGAACTACCTCACGAGAGTGGAACCTTATACAATATGTTATCACATTTTATATATAATAACTTGAATATGACAAAAATTGAATCAAGACCTTTAGAAGGACGTAACTTTGAATATCGCTTTTTTGTTGATTTTGAAGGTAATTTAAAAGATGCAGGGGTTAAAAATGCATTGTATGGTATTTCAGAAGAAGCCGTGAGCCTAAAGATTTTAGGAAATTATAGGTTAATATAGAATTTATGTATCAATTCATACAATCTTCAAATAGTAATCACAAAGAGGACATAATTTCTTGATAAACTTTAGTCATAAAGATAAACAAACTAAAACATAAAATAGAACTAGAGTTTGAAAGGAGTAATGAAAATGAATAACGATTTTAACAACCAAAATACATTTGAAAACAAGGAAGACATCATTGACGGAAATGCAAATATTATTGATGTAGTAGAAAAAAAGAATAAACATAAAGGACTACGTAATTTTACAAAATTAGTAGCAGGATCTTTAGTCTTTGGAGCTATTGCAGGTGCTTCCTTTCAAGGGTATACTTATTTGACAAAGGATAACCAAAAGCCAACCAACTCAATTGAACAAAATATTGATGAAACTGATACCATTGATTCAGAAAATAACCTTTCTAATACAGAATTGGAAGATGGTGTAGTTGCTGTAGAAACATCACAAGGAAATGTTACTAGTGATGTATCCAGTGTTGTTGAAAATGTAATGCCTTCTATTGTTGCAATTAACTCTGTAGTTACGAATGTATCCAGTGACTTTTTTGGAAGAGAATATAGTGAAGATGTAGCAGGAAGCGGTTCTGGTATTATTATTGGTCAAAATGATACAGAAATCCTTATAGCTACAAATAATCACGTTATTGCTAATGCAAAATCTGTAGAAATTGTATTTGCGGATAATACAAAAGCGACAGCAATGGTAAAAGGAGCAGCAGCAAATTCGGACTTAGCGGTAGTATCTGTAAATATTAATGATTTATCAGATGACACAATTAGTCAGATTAAAATTGCTACTCTTGGTGATTCTAATAGTTTAAAACTTGGTGAAATGGCAATAGCAATTGGTAATGCATTAGGTTATGGACAATCGATTACTGTAGGTTATGTTAGTGCACTTGATAGAGAAGTAACGATAGATGGTATAACTCTAAAAGTATTACAAACAGATGCAGCAATTAACCCTGGTAACAGTGGTGGTGCATTATTAAATGCAAAAGGTGAAGTTATCGGTATTAATTCCGTAAAATATGTTGATGATAGTGTTGAAAGTATCGGATACGCTATCCCTATTTCGGATGCGATTCCAATCATTAATCAGTTAATGAACCGTACCACATTAGCTGAAAATGAAAAAGCATATTTAGGTATTAAAGGTAAAGATGTAACAGATGCATATGCGCAAGGATTTGGAATGCCAATAGGTGTTTATGTAGGGGATATATCAAAAGGTTCTCCAGCAGAAAAAGCAGGTATTGTTGTTGGTGATATCATTGTATCAATCAATGATATTGCAATTGAAACTATGGCTGATTTGCAGGAAGTACTTAGTTATACAAAAGCCGGAACCACCGGGAATGTAGTAGTAAAATCGTTAACGGATGGTCAATATGTTGAGAAAACAATTAATGTAACATTTGGTTCAGTTCCAGCGAAGTAGCATGAAATGATATGTTATGATTGGTGTAAATGGTTTGGTTGCTAACAAAGGACCAAACCTTTTTTTTCTGGCTTGACAGGGTTTGACTACACTAGTATGATAGGCATATAGATTTAACAAATATTTCAATAAAGAATAAAGTAGGATGCGTAAAATGCAAAATAATACAATAAATCAAAGTAACGATGAAAGTAACTTGAATGATTTTATAAATTCAGAGAAGAAAGATGGACTGGCTAATTCAGCGATTACAGTAGATGTGATTATCCCAGTATATAAACCTGATATAAAGTTCAATCAATTAATAGAAAGACTGGCAAAACAGAGTGTGAAGCCAAAACATATCTTTTTAATGCATACAATTGAAGAGACCCAAAATATTGATCAAGCAGAGAAAGCTAGAAAAACAGAAGAAGCGCTTAAATTTGCACAAAGTTTAAATACAAATGAATGTAAAATAGAACGATTTGATATTAAGAAAATCGAATTTGATCATGGCGGGACTAGAAACTATGGAGCATCTTTGTCCAATGCAGATATCATTCTATTTATGACGCAAGATGCTGTACCAGTGGATAAAGATTTAATTAAATATATGGTTCAACCATTTACGAATCTCAACGTTGCGGCATCCTATGGAAGGCAATTAGCTCACCAAAAGGCAGGTGTAATTGAACAATATACCAGACAATTTAATTACCCAGCAGAAAGTTATGTGAAATCCATAGAAGATCTGAAAACACTCGGTATTAAAACTTATTTTTGTTCCAATGTTTGTGCGGCTTATCGTAGAAGTATTTACAATAAACTTGGTGGATTTGTATTAAAAACCATATTTAATGAAGATATGATAATGGCAGCAGGAATTATTCAGAATGGTTATTCCATTTCATACGCAGCAGAGGCTCTAGTTTATCATTCACATGTGTATACTTATAGGGAACAGTTTAAAAGAAATTTTGATTTAGCAGTATCCCAAAAACAATACAGCCATATATTTGAAGCAGTGAAATCAGAAGATGAAGGAATAAAATATGTTAAGAATACTTGTCTTTATCTTATAAAATCAAAGCATATCTTATTAATACCTGATTTCATTATGCAAAGTGGATTTAAATACTTAGGATTTAAATGTGGGAAGCAATATGATAAAATGCCAAAAGGTTTGATTAAGAAATTAAGTCTAAATCCAACTTATTGGGACCAAGAATAAATCCTAAGGTATATAGTCAAAGTGTATTCGGATGGATAAAATGTCTTGAAAGGTATGGTGTACGAATGGACCGGGTTAATATAATATTAGCTACTTATAATGGTGAAAAATATATTAGTGAGCAGATAGATTCTATTATAAAGAATAGTTTTAAAAATTGGAAGTTATGGGTATTTGATGACGGTTCTACAGACAGAACAAGTAGCATAATAAATAGTTATGCCATACAATATCCAGACCAAATCTACTTTAGGCAAAATGAAAAAAATATAGGGGTTACTCTTAATTTTTTAGAAGGTGTTTTGCATGTAAATAGATGCAAATTTAATGGTAATGAAAAAGCTGCATCGAATCAAAATGATGAAATAATAGATTACTTTATGTTTAGTGATCAAGATGATGTGTGGATGAAGGATAAGATAGAACTTACTTTAAATCATATGAAGAAAATGGAACAGAAATTTAATAAAAATTCAATTTTAGCAGTTTTTACAGATGCACTCGTGGTAGATGAGAATCTAAACAAATTGCATTCATCCTTTTATCAAGTCAATAAATTGGATACAAAAAAAGTTGATTTAGCACATATCATGATGGAGAATAAATTAATTGGATGTACCGTTATGTTCAACCAACCACTTCTTGATAAAATGAAAAGTTTACCTAAAAATGCAAGATATCATGATTGGTGGGTAGCAATGGTAGCATCTGCTTTTGGTCATATTAGTTTTATGCCGAAAGCAACTCTTTTTTATCGTCAACACAGTAATAATGTAGTAGGAAATCAAACTTTTAACTCCTATGTAAAACGTAGAATTACAACCTTAAACAAGCAAAAGGAAGTAATTACTAAGGTAATTAAGCAAGCTGATGATTTTTATAACATATATCGAGTGGAGTTATCAACAGACAAAAAAATGCAAGTTTATACATTGTCACAGCTTAATAAATATAACTGGTTAAAGCGTAGATTCATCATACTAAAGTATGGGTTTTTAAAGACAGGACTTATAAGGAATATAGGATTAATCTGTATTATCTAGTGATTTCTAAGATGGTATAATTGTTTTAAAAGAAAATAGATCAATAATTTACAGTTTTAATTGTTGACATTTCATATTCATATTGTTACAATGAATACAATTTATATACAGATTATTCATTTTTTATGGAAAAGTGTTTATTCCACTTCGGGAGGTTCCAATGAAAAAGATGGTGTTATCAATGCTAGTAGATAATACAGCAGGTGTTCTCAGCCGTGTAGCTGGATTATTTAGTAGAAGAGGTTATAATATAGACAGTTTAACAGTTGGTGAAACACAGGATCCAGCTTATTCAAGAATGACCGTCGTTGTAAATGGTGATGATCAGATATTAGAACAGATAAGAAAGCAGTTAGTAAAACTAGAAGATGTTCGTGAAATTCGCGAGTTACTTCCAGATGAATCAGTATGTAGAGAATTAATTTTAGTTAAGGTTCAAGCAAGCGTAACAGAAAGACAATCCATTATTGCTGTAGCTGATATCTTTCGAGCTAAGATAGTTGATGTATCAATGGAATCTTTAATGATTGAATTAACCGGTAATCAAACAAAACTTGAGGCATTTATTAAATTGTTAGAAGGTTTTACAATTAAAGAGATTGTTAGAACTGGTATTACTGGACTTACAAGAGGTTCAGGAGACATAGCAGAATATTTAGATGACTAGTAAGTTTAAGTTTGTCGTTATATCTAATATTTAGAACTTATAAATATTTCTTATAGAAACGACATTCGTCAAGTACGGATGTCGTTGTTGTAAACGTAAGGCGTTCGCCATACACGGACGTATGTATTTAAAAGCTTTAATGAGTTAAACGAATAAAGATGTGAGTTGATTATTTCGAAGAGTGGTGACACTTTTTTCAATAATACATATTAATTATTTAGGAGGATACGAATATGGCAAAGATATTTTACCAAGAAGATTGTAACTTATCATTATTAGAAGGCAAAACAGTAGCTATTATTGGTTACGGCAGTCAAGGACATGCACATGCATTAAATGCAAAAGAATCAGGAGTTCATGTCATTATCGGCCTTTATGAAGGTAGCAAATCATGGGCTAAGGCAGAAGCTGCCGGCTTTGAAGTATATACTGCAGCAGAAGCTGCTAAAAAAGCAGATATCATTATGATTCTTATTAACGATGAAAAACAAGCTAAAATGTATAACGATTCCATAGCTCCAAACTTAGAACCAGGTAATGCTTTAATGTTTGCGCATGGTTTCTCCATTCATTTTGGACAGATACTTCCACCAAAAGATGTTGACGTTATGATGATTGCTCCAAAGGGACCAGGACATACAGTTAGAAGTCAATACATGGAAGGACAAGGTGTTCCTTGTTTAATCGCTGTTCATCAAGATGCAACTGGTAAAGCTCATGACTTAGGTTTAGCTTATTCACTTGCAATCGGTGGAGCAAGAGCTGGTGTTCTTCAAACAACATTTAGAGAAGAAACTGAAACTGACCTTTTTGGTGAACAAGCAGTTCTTTGTGGTGGCGTAACTCAATTAATGAAGACTGGTTTTGAAGT
>JARBTX010000177.1 GCA_029239975.1 Anaerocolumna sp. | reverse complement strand
TACAATTACCAGTAACGTTGTCTATGGTAAGAAAACCGGTTCCACTCCTGACGGTAGAAGGGCTGGTGCTCCCTTTGCTCCGGGTGCCAATCCGATGCACGGAAGAGAAAATAAGGGAGCATTAGCTTCCCTTCAAACTATAACAAAACTTGATTACGACAATTGTAGGGACGGCATCTCCTATACCTTTACTATAACTCCGGAAACACTTGGGAAATGTAAAATTGATCAAACTCATAACCTCGTTGCACTTTTAGATGGCTATTTTGCTAAAAATAGCCACCATATTAATGTTAATGTACTTAATCGAAGTATGTTACTCGATGCAAAAGCGCATCCTAAAAAATATTCAAACTTAACGATTAGAGTATCCGGATATGCCGTACGCTTTAATTCTTTAAGTGAAAATCAAAAGGATGAAGTAATTGCCAGAGCTTTTCATAAATCATTATAACTATTATAGTTTTTAGAATGGAGGATGATTCAAAAGAATCACCCTCCTTCTTATGAGAAACCATATAGCTTTTAGAACTTCATTAAATTGCTTTTAATGAATCTAACTTATCTTTTTATCCCTTTTTTTATACAAAAAGTACGGAATTGAACTTAATGATATATGTTAGTTAATATCATCGTATCATAAGTCTAATTCTTTCTACATGATGGAGCTAAGAAAAAACATCCGTTAGATAGAATAAGATAAATTACATAAAACCAACAATATTTATTACTAAAAATTTCTTTTTTACTCTTATAAATTATAAATTTTCTGCATTATTCTGTATTGCTCTTGATGCTGAATCTTGTTCTGAAATATGCTCTTTCGCCTTTTTATTAACTGCTAGTCCAACACCTATCAATACCCAAAATACTGGTGCGGTCGTGATACATGAATCATTTGCAATACCAGTAATCATATAAGATAGAGTACCAAGAAAAATCGCAACACCTACCTGTGAATAGTAGCTACCAAAGCACCCCTTCACGTAAAGTATAATACTTGATATAAAGTACATACCATAAAAAACCATTAAAGCTATTAATGATAAAACCCCAGTCTGAATAGCTGTTTGTAAGTAAAAATTGTGAGGCTTTGTAATTGTCAGAAGTTCATATCCATAATTATAAATTCCTACATAGTCTTGTTGGGGGAATGTCATTACAAAGGTGTTAGGACCAGAGCCAATTATAGGATATTTCGATAGCAGAGGTATACTTCTGGACCAAAGGTACCCTCTTCCCGAAGCCAATTTTCCATATTCTGTCAATATAGCTGATGGAGGATTTACGATTTTGTCCAGTTTACTGAACCGATTAAAATGATAATATGTCCCATCTCCAATTTGGTTTGTAAAATACCAATCCTTACCATCTATTTTAACATAAAACCCAATATATTCATCGATATCTACAAATCCGAAGGAAATGCCTGCAAATCGCTCATCATTAATAAAAAAACTATTTGAAGCTTCATCGTATGATTGAAATATATCTATATTATTACTATCCGTAATCTTAATACTGGTATAACCCTCTGTTACAAGTTCCATATTAAAAATATTGTTTTTATAATTGAAAGTTACCTTATCTGCTTCCGTTTTTATCTCTTTTAGATTAACATCTACCTTCTCAATTTTTATTGAACTCTGAAACTTATCCCACATATAATTATCTGTTTTATTATTTATTACAAATAGCGAGAAAAATATTACCAACATAACAGGAATTGAAATATAGTATCTTTTTATTAAATATCTTCTCAAAAATATTACTAATGCAATTATAGAAATTACAATACCCACGATTCCTGTAAGTGATTGTGATCCAATAATACAAATAGCTAGTCCAATTATAGCAATTATATAAAGTACGGAATGAATTAAATTTTTACTAAAAAGAAATAGCACCAAAAAGATTGGTAATATTAACGAAACATAACTACCAACATAATTTGGGTTGAACAAAGTAAGATATACTCTGTTTTGCCCGAATACAAATTGAAGATCCGCAGGATTTTTAAATGAAGTAATTAATTTTCCTCCAAATTCTGATGCGAAAAAATCATGTTCTAAATATTGGCTTAACCCAAGAGCACTCAGTATTAATACACTAACTAAGAGAAAATTGACTATTATTTTAATGTCATTTTCAGATTTGACGTATATATATGTGTAATAAACAATAATACAGTATCCAATTAAAACAAATATCGATTCATACTGATCTGTATATCCTTTTATACTAATAGAGATATATTTAGAAAAAATCGCTGATGCTAACGCTAGTAATCCATATATTGATAAAGGAATAAAAACAGGATGGAAATCAATCAATTTCTTTTTTAATAAAATTGAATGTACAATAATAACTGCCATTATAGTAGTC
Organism: Anaerocolumna sp.; assembly: GCA_029239975.1. Taxonomy (GTDB): domain Bacteria; phylum Bacillota; class Clostridia; order Lachnospirales; family Lachnospiraceae; genus Anaerocolumna. The sequence continues at coordinate 1,694 of JARBTX010000177.1, read as the reverse complement.
GTACCAACAAGAAACCATTGTTTATAAAATAAAAAGAAATCGTATGAATTAGCATTATCTAATAACCAACTATATTGCGTCATCATAGGATGAATTGTCTTAATCCTAACTATTAAAGGTAGGACAGCCAGTATAAAGATAATAGGAATTAAATAATTATTTCTTTGTTGTTCATACAGAACACTTCCCGAATATTTGTTTCTCTCGCTTGCTTTTGCATACTTATTATTTCTTTGCGATTTGGTGTTATTTTCTTGATCTCTTTTTAAATCACTATTCTTATTACTTCTAGTCATGGCTAAGTTCAAATCGTTGTTATATATATTATTATTTGTGTCTTTACTTTTATTGCTTTTATTAACTGACATAATCTCTACCTCTTTTTCGTAATCTCATATTTCTTTATTATACACATATATGCCTTGTTCATCAATATATATTCACCAATAATCGTAAAAAATGTCGATAGTTGAAGATATAAAATAGTATTTAGTCCACTGAGATTTCACGATACTTGGTCATAAAAATCACCTCCTTTAATGCATTAACATCTAAAATAGATGTATACATTATAAAGGTTTTTTAATGCAATGACTCTCTGTACCGGAATGATGGCTCACCCTAAAAGGAATGATGGCTCTCAGAAATTGGACAGGTGGGGGGGCTCAAACTACAAAAGATTAATCATCCACTATTTTTGATATGTAGTAGACATATTAATGAAACCATGATAAATCTTACTTTTTTAATGCCACACCTACATTAGACTAAATCATTTGTTAGACACGTAACTTATGCAATTTAAACATAAGGAATAGGTTCTTAGAACAATATCGATATTGCTACGAATAAAGTATAAAACGAAGTAGAAGTCACATACTCTTAACTATCACAATTTAGAGGTGTAAAGAAGAGTGAAACAGACATTACACTTAATTAAAGCGACTATTTTAGAAATGGTATTTTCAAATAAATTATTTTATCAAATCTGTGACTTAACACTCTATTTAGTAAAAAGAGTAGAGACCTGGAAATTAGGGATAGAATAAGGCGGAATTAAATGAGTTTTAAGAATATTCTAGACTTTTAAACTGGTCCATAGATATCCTTAATACATTTTAGTATTACTAGAAATGGCCCAACTGACCGTATTCAGTATGGCAGATCAGCCATACCAAAAGTCCTCTGCATTGATGAATTCAAAGGCAATGCCGATACAGGAAAGAATCAGTGTATCCTCGTCGATGGTAAGAAAAAATGTACTCTAGATATACTTCCTGACAGGACACAGTCACACCTTTGCAGCTACTTCAGGGATGTTCCAAAAAGCCAACGTAATCGGGGAGTGTTTTTCATATCGGATATGTGGGAGTCTCATCGTGAAGTGGCAGTAACAGGCAAAACTCAAGAGAACCTACTACAATACTTGACAAGAACATAAAAAACGTGTCGCATTAAACTAAAAGTTAAATGCGACACGTTTTTTTATATCACTTAATCATTCGTAATAAATCTTATTTCTTATTACTGATTCATTTTTATTGTTGTATAAACATCAATTTTATGCTCAATGTAAGAACCAGTTGTTCCAATGTATTCAAGATATTTAACTTGTTTTACATAAACTGAATCTCCTGATTGAGAATAAGAACCTGTAAATACATCAAAGCTATCACCAACAGATAAACCGTCTA
>JARBTX010000176.1 GCA_029239975.1 Anaerocolumna sp. | reverse complement strand
CGTATAATTATTGTGCCACAAGTAATGTCTTTTAATTCTTCTATTGTATTAATGAGTCCAACTCCTTTATTCATAATATCACTAATTACTTCATCATTATGAATAATTGGACCAAATGTATAAACTTTTTCACCTTTTTCAATTTCTTTATATACTGTATCAACAGCTCTTTTTACACCAAAACAAAAACCTGCTGTTTTTGCTAATTCAACTTTCATTTAATCACCACTATTCATTACATTTTTGTTTAAATAATTCAATTATCTTATCAATAACTTCGTCAATTGACATATTAGAAGAGTCTAAAAGAATTGCATCATCTGCTTGCTTTAATGGAGATATTTCACGATTCATATCTTGCTTATCACGATCAATGATATCTTGCTCGATTTCCTTGATATTACATGAGATTCCTTTTTCGGTTAATTCTCTCCAACGTCTTAAAGCTCTTTCTTCTGAACTTGCTGTAAGATATACTTTTAAATCAGCTTTTGGTAATACAACGGTGCCAATATCTCTACCATCCATTATTACATTAGCTTTCGCTGCTAGATTTTGTTGCAACACAACCATCTTAGATCTAACAGTATTATGTTTTGCAACATTAGAAGCCATTTTCCCAACTTCTTCTGTTCTTAATAAATTAGTTACATTTTCACCATTTAATATAACTTGCTGTTCTCCACTCTTATACTCAATGGTTACATTAACGGAATCACATGCGTTTTCAATATCATCTTTATTATCAAAGTCGATATTTTGTTTTATCATAAAGAGAGCCATAGCACGATACATAGCTCCAGTATCTACATAAATAAACTCCAATTTTTTGGCTATACTTTTTGCAATAGTACTCTTTCCCGCACCAGCTGGTCCATCGATTGCAATATTATAATTTCTCATATATTTATCCAACCTTATATTATTTTCTTTTATCGTTTTGTAAATTAAACAGCATTTCCAGCAATAAAAGCCGTTGACCAAGCAATTTGAAGATTAAATCCGCCAGTTAAGGCATCTAAATCAAGTACTTCACCTATAAAATAAACGTTTGATATTAATTTAGATTCCATGGTAGATGGATTAATCTCTTTCACTTGAATACCGCCTTTCGTTATAACTGCTTCGTTATAGTCTCTTAAGCGTGTTATATGAAATTCCATACCTTTTAATAAATCTACTATCCTTTGTCTTTCTTCTTTTGTAATAAGATTTACTTTTTTTTCTGGGTCAATTTTGCTTAATGCTATTATAACTTGAATTAGCTTACGTGGCAATAGTTCATCTAACGCATTCTTATATTGTTTATTGCTAAATTCGTCAAAATCCCTTAATATTCTGGCATCTAATTGTTCTTTAGATAAGGCTGGTTTAAGATCAATGCTAAGTAATAGATCCTTATTTTCCATATGTGGAATACAATAACTACTTGCACTTAAGATAACTGGACCTGTGACACCAAAATGTGTAAATAACAACTCACCAAAATCAGAATAAATCTGTTTACCCTTAGATGTTATTTTAATTTGTATATTCTTTAGAGATAAACCTTGTAATTCTTTTGCCACTTCCACTTCTTCCACATTCATTGGAACTAAAGAGGGATACAATTTTGTTACTTTATGACCCATTTGCTTAGCAAATCGATAACCATCTCCAGTTGATCCAGTAGCTTGATAAGACAACCCACCCGTTGCAACAATTACTTTATCTCCATATAATATGCCGGACTCTTGTTTTATTTTAACACCTTTAAAGGTATTATCTTCTATAATTAGTTCACTTACTTCATTATTATATCTAATGTCAACATTGCATTTTTTTAATTCTCTTAACAATGCTCCAATTACATCAGAGGACTTGTCCGATTCAGGAAAAACACGATTTCCACGTTCAATTTTAGTTTTTAATCCTAACTCTTCAAAAAAGTTTATTACATCAAAATTATTAAACCCATAGAAAGAACCATACAAAAACTTAGGGTTGGTTACTACACTCCTAAATAACTCTTCTGTATCACAAGCATTTGTTAAATTACATCTACCTTTACCGGTGATATATAACTTTTTTCCAAGTTTATCATTTTTTTCTAATAATATAACATCATGTCCATTCCTTGCTGCAAATATTGCAGATAACATACCAGCAGCACCGCCACCGATTACAATAACTTTCATATTGTATCCTCCGATTTTTATACAATGAAAGAATTCTAACTTATTATACTCATTGATGAATTAAAGTTAGAATTCTTTCTTATATTATGAAGAGATAACGTATTTATCCCTTACAACTATTTAATTCGTTTTTGTTCCATCTAAATATACTTCATCTATACCGTATTGTAGATGACCAGAAGAATATGCCTGACCTTCTTTTCTAAAAATAACTTTTTTATAATTATCCAAATTATCAACTAAACTTTGTGCAAAGGCATCTAATATCGTAGATTCTAAACCAGCACCTACATTTATTAAAGGTGGTTGATCACTTTTAAAACTTACGATAACAGTATCTCCTTTTGTAGTAACAGGATCTAGACCAACTTCAATTAATCGATCGGCTAAGGAATCAGCAACATATTCCACGATTAATTCTGGAGTAATTTCAGTGTCTGCAGGAATTAAAGCAGTTACAGCTTCCACTTCTTCTGTTTCCTCATTTAAAGTATAAATTGAGATTTCTTTCGTTGCAACACGTTCTACTGTTTCATTATCTTTTTTTTCAGAACTATCAATTGAATTTGAACTTACCGTACTATCAGTACTACTTTCAGTACTAGTAGTATCATCCACAAGTGCGTTATTAACATCAGTTGATTCTTGATTTAATACTCCTTGTTTTTCACCGTCTTCTTGATTATTGTTTTGTGTTATTTCATTCGTCGTATTATTTTTAATAGATTTATCATCTTTTTTATCACAAGCGGTTGCTGTTAATACGAAACCTAAAGACATTAACAAACAAAACTTTTTTAAATTTTTATTCAACATTAACTTCACTCCTAACTAATTACTGACAAATTTCTTATTTCAGTAACAAACAATATAATAATTTTGTATACAAACTGACTCATTACGAGTTAATATACATTGTTCCAATTATTATAATATGCTTTAACTATGTCATTTTTATGTTAAAACATTGGTAATTTAAAGTCTAATTGAATTGAAATTAAAAATTTTATTTGTATTTGTAATTTTTACTCGTATTCATTTACTATAGCAATTCTTAACAAATCTAAGGCAGCAATTACTGTATAATCACGTATTTTCTCGCGATTACCTGTAAAATGAAATTCCTTTACATCTATTTTTCCATTTAAAATACAACCAATATATACAAGCCCTACTGGTTTTTTATCCGTTCCACCATCTGGCCCAGCTAAACCGGATACTGCAATAGCAGCGTTACTATCCGAAGCTTTTACCGCACCTTGTAACATTTCGACAACCGTTTCTTTACTTACTGCACCAAACTGTGCAAGTGTTTCTTGTCTGACGCCTAAGTACTTTTGTTTTGCTTCGTTTGAATAAGTAACAAATCCTTCACCAAAACAAGCGGATGCTCCAGGTACATTAACAATCCGTCCAGATATTAATCCAGCGGTGCAAGATTCCGCAGTTGATACTATTAACTTATGCTTTACTAATAGTTTGATAATTACATCTTCTAAATTTTCATTTTCTACTGTTGTATAGATAGTGTTTTTAAAACGTTTCTTTAATTCATCTACAACTGGTTTAACAAGTAACTTACCTTGAGTTTCATTTTCTGCTGATGCTGTAACGCGAAAATGAACTTCTCCAGTTTTTGCATAAGGTGCAATGGTTGGATTTGTTTGATTATCTAACAAATCTCTTACCATAGTTTCTGCTTGACTTTCGCCTATTCCACAAATTTTAATCATTTCAGAATAAAATACTCCAGTTTGTAATTCACTTAAATAGGACCAAATACTTTGTTCAAACATTGGTATTAATTCATTTGGTGGTCCAGGCAATAAGATGATAGTCTTATTGTTGCCTGTTGTTACTATCAATCCCGGAGCTGTTCCATTATGATTATCAATAACAATAGAATCTTCAATGATG
>JARBTX010000008.1 GCA_029239975.1 Anaerocolumna sp. | reverse complement strand
ATTCTATAGAAAAAATTGAAGAAGTTGTTATGGGATATATTGCAAGTAAAGAGATTAAAAATGGTATGGGATTATGGCCACTTAGAACGGCTGTTTCTGGTAAACAGTCAACACCTGGTGGTGCATATGAAATTATGAATATTGTCGGAAAAGATGAAAGTATTCGTCGTATCAAAGTTGCTATTGAAAAATTAAGCAATCGATAGGCTGCCTATGGAAGTAAATCAAGCACAACTTAATGCAATACAACATCAGAAAGGGCCTATGCTTGTTTTAGCAGGGCCCGGTTCTGGTAAAACATTAGTTATTACAAGACGAACCCAGCAATTAATTGAAGGGTATGGTGTGAACCCTAGTAATATCTTAGTAATTACATTCACAAAAGCCGCGGCGGAAGAAATGAAAGAAAGGTTTCACCGGTTAACTGGCGGGAAATGTGGTGGTGTAAATTTTGGTACTTTTCATGCAATATTTTTTACCATACTAAAATATGCATACAATTATAATGCGAATAATATCTTAAGAGAAGATCAAAGAAATCAATATTTTAAAGAAATCATTAATCAAATGCAACTTGAAATTGAAGATGAGAAAGAATTTATATCAAGTATTAGTTCTGAAGTGAGTTTAGTGAAAAGCGAGCGAATGAGTTTAGATCACTATTACTCCATTAACTGTTCTGAAGATATCTTTAAACAAATCTATCAATCCTATGATAATAGGTTACGTAAAGCGAATTTAATCGACTTCGACGATATGCTGGTATTATGCTATGAACTTCTTAAAGAAAGAGCGGATATCCTTGCAATCTGGCAGAAAAAATTTCAATATATCCTAATTGATGAATTCCAAGACATAAATAAAGTACAGTATGACATTATTAGACTTTTAGCGTTGCCTGAAAATAATTTATTTATAGTAGGTGATGACGATCAATCTATTTATCGTTTTCGTGGAGCAAAACCAGAGATTATGCTAAATTTTGAAAAAGATTACCCAAATGGTAAAAGGGTTGTACTTGATATTAATTATCGTTCCACTACAAAGATAGTGGAAAGTGCAGCCACACTTGTAAAAAATAACACGAAAAGGTTCCCAAAGAATATTAAGGCATTAAAAGAAGGTGGACAAGATGTTATTCTTAAGACCTTTCAGGAGCTAAAAGAACAGAATAGTATGGTGGTAGCAAATATTCTGCAATATTATAAAAAGGGAATTCCATTTCGCAATATGGCAATTCTTTTTCGAACGAATACGCAGCCTCGAGCATTAATTGATATTTTGATGGAGTATAATGTTCCATTTCAAATGAAAGATATGATACCTAATATATATGATCATTGGATTGCTGGGAATATTATTGCTTATATGAATCTAGCAAGGGGAAATATGGATCGTTCTTTATTTTTACAGATAGCCAATCGTCCAAAACGTTACTTAAGTCGAGAATGTATGCCTGATACAGAGATTAATTTCAATAAAGTAAGAGCATATTATAATGATAAACAATGGATGATGGATCGAATCGATAAACTGGAATATGATCTTAGGTTATTGAAAGATATGGGTCCGTTTGCTGCCATTAATTATATTCGCAAAGGGATTGGATATGAAGACTATTTAACCGAATATGCGGACTTTCGCAGAATAAAAGTAGATGAATTAATAGATACACTTAACGAACTACAGGATTCCGCAAAAGAATATAAAACGTATGATGAATGGTTTATGCATATTATTGAATACAAAGAAGAATTAAAAAAACAAGCGGATAACCGAAGAAATGATAAAGAAAGTGTCTCTCTTGCAACCATGCATAGTTCAAAAGGGCTTGAGTATCAAGTAGTATTTATTGTGGATGCAAATGAAGGTATAACACCACATAGAAAAGCACTATTAGAAGCAGATTTAGAAGAAGAAAGAAGACTCTTTTATGTAGCTATGACTCGTGCAAAAGAATATCTTCATATCTATTCTGTAAAAGAGAGATATAACAAAGAATTATCCTGTTCCAGATTTGTTGGTGAACTGCTTTTAGACCGTGATAATTTAAAACCTGGAGCTAAAGTTATTCATAAAGCTTATGGTAGTGGAACTATTAAATCGAATAAAGATGGAAAAATAATAATTTATTTTGATAATCTGCAAAAAGAAAGAACTTTAGACTTAGAGTATTGTATTCAGAATATGTTACTTTCAGTGAATGGTTAGTTGAAAATTAGGATAGAGCTTAAAATAAAAAAGTGTGTATGTTTTAATAAAAGCCAAATGGTTTTATCAAAACGTACACACATTTTTTATATTATTCGAATTATTTTAGAGTTAAAACAATACTAAAATAATTCGAATGATTGTGTCATCTTAAAGATTTACTGACTATTCTTCAGTTTCGTCTTCTTCAAACATATCATCAAATTCTTCACTGTCCATCATTTCATCAAATGCATCAGATACAGCTTCAAATTCGTCATCATTTTCAATATTAAGTAACTCGATTTCATCGTTGTCATGCTCGATAAATTGATATAAGAAGATTTCACTATCTTCATCATCAGTTCTATCAACAGGTACAAGTGCAATATAATCTTTCTCGCCAACAGGGAAGATACATAATACTTCGCATTCCATATCTGTTCCGTCATCAAGTGTTAAAGTTACATTCATATGATCGTGATCATGTTCATGATCATGGCCGCAGCCACATCCGTGTCCGTGTTCGTGTTCGCTCACAGTAAATTACCTCTCTTTCATTTCGCTGATGTGTAAGTACTACACTAGCGAATAATATTATTCACAACAATAAAAAGGTTTATCCAATTTATTGTAAAATATTAGACTAAGAATAAAAAATATCTTTGTCCATACACTTTGACTTTAACAGAAATACCATAAAAATGCAAGGTAAATATAGGTACAAATTTTAATTTATATTTTATAAAAAAATATTGACTTTATATAAAAATAGAATAAAATATACAATATGGTTTGACATGTAAATGAATGTCAATACGTAGTGAAATCGCATTCGATGTGGAAAGAGAGGAGAACATTCAGTGGCTACAACCAATGCTAATGATAGCAGACCAAGAGAGAATCGTGGCAATACCAGATATAACGAAAACTACAGGCCAGGAACTAGTCGTGAAAATGGAAGTAACAACGTTACGAACGGATACGGGAACAAAGACAACAAACCTTATAATCGAGAGAATAAACCCTACCAAGGTGGAAAGCCAATAAGTAAAGATGGCAAACAATTTAGTGGGGGTAACAAACCTAATTATAAAGATGCGAAGCCTTCTGGAAAACTTACAGAAAGATCAAGTAAACCTTCTAATAGTAATTTCGGAAAGAGTCGAGATCAAAAAGGTATCGGTTTTAATAAGGATAAGGATTTTGACAACGATATCGGATATGGAAAAGGCTATAGCAGTGGAAAAGACCAACGAATGGGTGACTCCAGAACTAAATCGGGAAAAGAAAAAGAACAACAACCTGATAAACTTGAGACTATAAAACGTCTTGAAAAAGAAAAAAAGGTAATGCAAAAGAAGAGCCAAGAATTAAGTCGTAAATCAGAAAAACCAAGTAAGCCTATTATTAAACAAAGACGTACAACTAATATTGATTGGACAAAAGGTTATGCGAAAGGCTTGTTTGATGATGATGATGAAGATTATACAGAATATCTATAATTTATGTTTTAATATAAGTAATGAATAGCCATAAAACTTGGCATCTGAAATGGAAAAAGACATTTGAGATGCCATTTTTTCGTTAAGAAATGAGTCTTAAAAATGGTACTCTACAAAAGCATTTAAATAGAGTATAATTAATTTTTTAGGGCATTAGGAGAATTAAATTATGCATGAAATCTTATACTAGGCATACTGTGGATGAAAGGTAATGTAATAAGAATGGAACAAGATAATAAAACACAAATTAAAATATCAGTAAGGAATCTTGTTGAATTTATTCTTAGCTCTGGAGATATTGATAATCGAACAGGCGGTAGAATAGATACAGATGCAATGCAAGAAGGAAGTCGAATCCATCGTAAAATTCAAAAAAGAATGGGTTCTAATTACCATGCAGAATTTCCATTAAGTATTACCATACCGATTAATCGGGACGATATCGAATTTGAGTTATGTGTAGAAGGACGAGCAGATGGAATTATAAGTCAGGATACAGAAAAACCAAGCATAGTTATTGATGAAATAAAGGGTGTTTACATGGATTTAAGCTATCTTGAAAAACCAATCTTAGTACACCGAGCACAAGTTATGTGTTATGCTTACATCTATGCAAACCAATTCGGGCATGAGAATATAGGAATTCGAATTACTTATTGTAATATAGAAACAGAAAATATAAAGTACTTTGATGAGACATTTTCTTATCTAGAATTAGAAAGGTGGTTTCATAATGTAGTTCAAGAATATGCAAAATGGGCAGCTTGGCAAGTAAAATGGACAAAGTATCGCAATGAAAGCATAAAATCTATGAACTTTCCTTTTTCCTATCGACCTGGTCAAAAAGAATTAGTTACAGATGTATATAAGACTATTATTAGGGATAAAAGATTATTCATTGAAGCACCCACTGGAGTAGGTAAAACCATTTCTACTGTTTTTCCAGCTATAAAAGCAATGGGGGAAGGTGTATTGAGTAAAATATTTTACCTAACAGCGAAAACAATTACCAGAACCGTTGCCGAAGAAACATTTCAAACCCTAATACAAAATGGTCTTCATATAAAATCAGTTACAATTACTGCGAAGGATAAAGTTTGTATATTGGATAAACCAGATTGTAATCCGGTATCGTGCCAATGTGCAAAAGGACATTATGACAGAGTGAATGATGCAGTTTTTGATTTGTTACAAAATGAAGAAGGGATATCAAGAGATTTAATACTTGCGTATGCAAAAAAACATAATGTATGTCCATTTGAAATGAGCCTTGATGTTACCAACTGGTCGGATAGTATTATTTGTGACTACAATTACGTATTTGATCCTAATGTATATCTTAGAAGATTTTTTATGGGAGATAAAAAAAATGATTATGCATTTCTAATTGATGAGGCTCACAATTTAGTAGAACGTGCTAGAGAAATGTATAGTGCAACATTATATAAAAATCAATTTTTATCTGTGAAAAAGTTGATTAAAGAGAATGATAAGAGATTAGAAAAACGTTTAGAAACCTGTAATAGTGATTTATTAAAACTAAGAAGAGAATGTGATGATTGTAAGGTAATCGATAATATATCGGATTTCGTGTTACATTTAATGAGACTTATGTCAGAGTTTGATGAATACTTAAAAGAGTTTGCTGATTCTGAAGGGAAAGATGAGATATTAACTCTTTATCTAGATATAAGACACTTTTTATATATCTATGAATTATACAATGATAAATACATTACCTATACAGATTATGATGAACAAGGTGAATTTCGAATAAAGTTATTGTGTATGGATCCTTCAGAGAATTTAAATTCTTATTTAGAAAAGGGCAGAAGTGCAATCTTTTTTTCTGCAACTTTACTTCCTATTCAATATTATAAAGAACAACTTGGTGGACGTGAAGAGGATTATGCAGTTTATGCCCCATCCCCTTTTGACGTGAATAAACGTCTACTTATGATAGGAAATGATGTTAGCACCAAGTATACCAGACGAAATGAAACAGAATATAAGAAAATATTTGATTATATAGAAGCATTTACACAAGCTAAAAAAGGAAATTACATGGTTTTCTTTCCATCTTATCAGATGTTAAATCAAGTAGCAGGTCTTGCAGATGGAAGATTAGAAGGATTAGTTGTTCAAAAAAATACTATGTCTGAATTAGAAAAAGAAGAATTTTTAAATGATTTTACACAGAATCCAGATATAAGCCGAATTGGTTTTTGCGTAATGGGTGGTATATTTAGTGAAGGAATTGATCTAAAGAGCGATCGTTTAATTGGTGTAATTATTGTTGGAACGGGACTCCCAATGATATGCAATGAAAGAGAACTATTCCGTGAATTTTATGATAATAGAAATAGCCGTGGCTTTGATTATGCCTATCTATATCAAGGAATGAATAAAGTATTACAATCAGCAGGACGAGTTATACGTACAATGGATGACCAAGGTGCCATATTATTACTAGATGAGCGGTTTAAGCAATCTCAATATACGAACCTTTTCCCACGTGAGTGGTACCCTAATATTACTGTAAATAAAGAATCCATGATAAAAGAGCTGAATCAGTTTTGGTATAATGTAGTAACTTAACCTAGAATAAACATAGATTTATATTATTTTGTTTTCTTAAAAGTAAACACTAAAAAATAGCGTTTATAATGATTTATAATTCATTATAAACGCTATATTAATTTTATTTATGTGATGCAAATGTATTCTTGACAAATTTACTTTTTCTAACAAATATTTTTCTAACAAATATATTTTTCTAACAAATATTTTTTTCTAACAAATATTTTTTCTAACAAATGTTTTTTTCTAACAAATATTTTTTCGAACAAAATTTTTTTAACAAAATTAAGAATGTTACTTAGAAATGTAATGAGTTCCTATAAAATGAATAAATAGATCGTTCTGTTAAGAAATCTTCATCCTTCACAATTCTAAAAATGCTATTTAATAGATGATAACAAAGAGCACCAATAAATCCACCAAGTAATCCAAGTAAAATATCATCAATATCTATTCTGCCACGATTTGTTAACCATTGTAGTGCTTCAATTATAAGTGGAAGGAAAAGTAAACTTAAGAATCGTACAATACGAGTTGTATTCTTTAATAGTAATATAATATAAAATCCATAAGGCATAAATAATAGTATACCTTTAGTTAAGTAATTTAGAATTACATTCATTGAAATGACTCCATCCAAATACCCTTCAATAAATGTTGCAAAACTTAGAAATGGTATAATGTTTAATGATTTTAAATCAACATTATTAAATTGATTTGAACTTTTATCTAGAAAGAAAATATATATTAGAATGACTATATAAAATATAATAAATACAATACTATTATTACGATAAAAGTTTGTGAATCTGTTATACTTTGGCCCATGGTCAAATAAGCATCTGATAATACTATAGATAGTAGGTATAAACCAATTAATAAGTACAAATAGATAAAGAAATGTATTGAAAGTAATAAAGGATTCGCCATTTCCGTAAAAAGATAAAAGGGTAATTACAACGCTAATAAAAACATTAAGTAAGGAATAGCTAAAGCAAGGTTCATAATTTAATGATTGTTCTAAAAAAACATGTGAAATTACAAGACTTACTAGCACTGCGATAGCGATAGTATAGATAGTTGCACCTAGAAAATAATAAGTACCAAATTGTACAGTTACTGATAGAATACTTAATATTATAATCAGAGTTGTTATGTGATTGGAACTCCTACGCATTTGTATTTACCTTCTTTCTTTTTCTAAAGTGAGTTAGTTTTATCTTATTAATAAATATCTTATATAATAATTCGTAGTTGTTTTGGCAGACATATGACTTGTAATTCCTGAAACTCACCAGGATATTCACCATCTACATGAACTCCTGCAGCTTGTTCTAATTGAATGCCTAGTGTTTCACAATCAAATGTATCAACGCCCTTAAAATGCACATGTTTTCCAATTAACAAAGTGGGTAACAAGAAAAGTATTTTCGCTCTAGATAAGCCATGAACAATACATATTGATAACTTACCATCCGATGGATTAGCAGCAGGAGCTATCTTCATACCACCACCTTCATATCGTTGAATCATACTTGTTATCATTAAAACATTTTTATAAGACTTTGTTTGTATACCATCAATAATTACTTTACCATTCATAAATGGGCAGGCAATTAATTGTTTTAATGCAATGATAATATAAGTTAATTTACCTAAGCCGTATTTATTTAATACTGTTTTTAAGTTAGACCTAAAACTTTCTTCACAAATAGCAGCATCAAAACCCATTCCAGTACTTACTGCAAATCTACGTTTTTCTCCAGTATGTTGTATTGTTATTTCACCAATATCAATATATTTAAATTCTTTGGGTGAAAGGATATGTTTTAAGTTCTGAATAGAGTCCTTTGAAAGAACTAAACTCCTTGCTAAATCATTGCTTGAACCAGTTGGAATATAACCTAATAAGACTTCATCATAATCATGAATTCCATTAATAACCTCATTAACAGTTCCATCTCCACCAAGGACTACGATATTCTTGATTCCACTATATTCTCTACATATTTCTTCTGCTATTTTGGATGCATGAAATTTATATTCAGTAAAATGATAAGTGTAGGGTACTTTAGCCGTATCCAATTCCTGTTTAACGATGGTCCATATTTTTATGCCACGTCCTGTTCGGGATTTTGGATTGATAATAAAATGATGCATCTATGGCTCCTGACTGTGCTTTTTATTGCACTTTTTGTATATATTTTCTAAATAAATTCTAAATGATATTACTTATAAAGTCAATCAATTCGGCATATTTCTTAAAATATAGTTATTATCATTATGGTTGTCTCATTACAATATATAATATTAAACAAATCTATTTGAACAATGGGAGTGTTAACATTTGTAATTTATCACATATAAAATCTCATGACAAAACACAGTAGTAGGATATGACAAATGTAACTAGTTATAAAGGAGACTATATAGTATCATTAATGCATAAGATATGAATCAAATTTAAGGGAGGTTTTATATATGAGATTAAAAACATCAAATATTTTATGGGGAGCATTCTTCATATTAATAGGTTTAGGTTTTGCAGGGAATGCATTTGATATGTGGAAATTTAACATTTTCTTTGATGGTTGGTGGACATTGTTCATTATTATCCCATGTGGCATTAGTTTAATACAAAATGGTTTTAAAGTTAGCAATCTAATTGGTTTAATGATAGGTATTATGTTATTATTAGCAGCACAAGGTGTTGTAGAAGGAAATGTGTTAGGTAAGTTAATTGTACCATTTATATTTGTATTAATCGGTCTTAGTATGATATTTAAGAATTTATTCCGTGGAGAACACGGTGGACGCATTGATATTAAATATCAAGGTGGAAATTCAGAACATTCGGCTATATTTTCTGGTGGACGTTATCAAGTAACTGGTGAAAAGTTTATGGGAACTACAATGAATGCTATCTTTGGTGGTGTTGATTTAGATTTAAGAAATGCAATTATTGATGAAGATGTAGTAATCAATGCAACTGCAGTGTTTGGTGGAATTAATATTTATGTTCCAGGTAATGTTAAAGTAAAAGTATCCAATGTACCTATTTTTGGTGGAGTTGATAATAAAGCATTTAACTCTCCAGATCCAAATGCACCTACCATATATTTAAATTCAACATGTATGTTTGGGGGGATTGATATAAAATGAGTGAATTTCAAAAAGTAATTAAATACCTTGCCATTGGTTTTGCAGCATTTATAGCACTTTCCATAATTACAGGAATTGCTACAGGATTAATGGCATTAACCGGAGTTTTATCCGGTGGTGGATCCGGAAACGTTATAGACGTAAATAAAAGCTTTGAAGATGTTAAAAGTATATCTGTAAATCATAGTGTTGGAAAACTTACAATTAAATTAGGCAATACGGATGAGGTTGAAGTGATTGCTGAAAATGTAGATGATGATTTTACCGCAGAGAAAAATTTTAGTGGAGATTTAAAAATAAAAAGCAGATTTAATTTTTGGAACTTCTTAGGTGGTAATAATAATTTTAATAATAAATCACAAATTACTATCTTAATTCCAGAAGATTTTGTAGCTGAAAATATTAGAATCGATGCTGGTGCAGGTAATGTTACCCTAGATGATATTATAACTAAGAAGTTAGATATTAATGCAGGAACTGGTAACATTGAAGGAACGAATATAATTGCCGACAAAGTTAAATTAGATGGTGGTGTTGGTGAAATCGATTTTGAACAAGTAAAATTTACAGATGTTGATATTGATAGTGGAGTAGGTAATATTAGTTTACAAGGCCAATTATTTGGTAGAAATAAAATAGATTGTGGTATTGGAGAAGTTGATTTAAACCTTCTTGGTAGCTCAGACGATTATTATATCAAAGTAGATAAAGGCTTAGGTAATATTAATATAGATGGTCAAAAATATTCTAATATTAATTGGAATAATATGACTGCTGATAATACACTTGATATTAACGGTGGAGTAGGTAATATTGACATCAATTTTGATGAGAATTAAATATATATAATTGAAAGGATTATTGCGGTAGCAATAGTCCTTTTTTTATGAAAAAATTTGATAGTTTGCTATGTTTTCGAATACCACTTGCTATATATGGTAATAAATAATAGAATAAGAATTATTAAAAAACATGGAGGGACTATGAAAAAAGGAATAAGAATCATTGGAGTAGTAGTAATTCTTTTCACAGGAACATTGTTAAGTACAATGGTTTATAGTGAGATAAAAAATTCTATTGGAGATTACATTTCAAATGATTTGGTTGGAGATACAGATGAATTTGCTGAATTTGAAGTAGCCAACTCTAGAATCTTAAATGTTACCGATAATAATGAAAAAAATAGTTTCAATAATAATAGTATTAATATAAATGATAAAAATACGAATGAATCCAAAAAAATAACAGATAGTATATCTAAAGATAGAACAAAATCGGATTCAGATGATAAATCAAGGAACTATACAGTAGAAATTGACAATACCAATAATGTTACCAACGAAACTATTAACATAGATGATAATAGTTTGTATTCAACGGATAGAAACACGATACAAGATATAGCAAGTAATGCTGAAAATAACCAGTATCAAAGTGATGTACAGAATAAAACTAATTTACAAAACAACGTAGATAACATTGGTATAAGTGGTAGTTCTCAATTATCCATGCTTGAAACTGATAAAAAGAAGGATATTGTAAGTGAGACTGTGCAAGCAGCTCTTAATATAAGTAACCCATCCATAGATATAGACGCTTCAAGTGCAATTTTATTAGATGTTAAAACAGGAAAGGTACTGTTTCATAAGAATGCTACTGAACTTATTTATCCTGCTAGCACAACAAAATTAATGACAGCATTGGTAGCACTAGATTATTGTAAATTATC
Source organism: Anaerocolumna sp. (assembly GCA_029239975.1). GTDB lineage: Bacteria > Bacillota > Clostridia > Lachnospirales > Lachnospiraceae > Anaerocolumna. Next base: position 119,397 of record JARBTX010000008.1, on the reverse strand, counting down.
TGATGAAGTAACGATCGGTGATGAAATTAATATGATTGCTTCAGATTCTAGTAGAGCATATCTATCTGTTGGCCAAAAGATGACTTTTGAAACTTTATTAGAAGGAATGTTAATTCCTTCCGGTAATGACGCAGCATATTCTGTTGCAACATATGTTGGGAGAGTCTCGTTAAAGAATAAAAAAGTGGATGAAGAATTAGCAGTACAAGAATTTGTTCGATTAATGAATGAGAAAGCAACAGAATTAGGACTAAAGAATACGAATTTTAAAAACCCAGATGGGTATGATGACGACGATCAATATACGACTGCATATGATATGGGAATAATTGCAATGAATGCCTTTAAAAATGAAACAATTTATACCATATCGGATAAAAGTCATTCCAGAAACGTATTTCTAAGCGGTGAAGATGTAACTTGGAATTCTAGCAACAAATTAATTGTTTCTGGTAGTGGTATGTTTTATAAGTATGCAGTGGGACTTAAAACAGGTACAAGTTCACTTGCTGGTAGATGCTTAGTTTCAGCTGCTGTAAAGGACGGGAAAGAATGTATTAGTGTGGTCATGAATTCAACATCCGTTGGAAGATGGGAAGATTCTATCGAATTATTGAAGTATGGTATCGAAAAACATTAGTAGTATTTTACATGACTTTTTTTCTAGAATATGTTATAATTACCAGATATTCAAGTCATAACAGTATAAAATAGCCATATATTGGGACTAACAATTTCATTTTACCGAGTAATGGCATAACAATAAAGATTGACTAAATTAATTAAATAGGAGGATACCAAATGTCAAGAAATCTAAAGAGTAGCAAAGAACTAGGAATGCTACCAGCTTACGAATTTGTATATGAAGAAGATTTAAAAGATATAAATAGCTTAGGATTATACTTAAAGCACAAGAAAACAGGTGCAAGAGTTGCAGTAGTAACCAATGATGATAACAATAAAGTATTTTCAATTGGATTTAGAACGCCACCTTTTGATAGCACAGGAGTTCCACATATAATTGAACATTCTGTTTTATGTGGTTCCAGGGAATTTCCATCCAAGGATCCCTTTGTAGAATTAGCAAAAGGTTCCTTAAATACATTCTTAAATGCAATTACCTATCCAGATAAAACAATTTATCCAATTGCTAGTTGCAATGAGCAAGATTTTCAGAATTTAATGCATGTATATATGGATGCAGTATTTTATCCAAATATCTATAAAAAGGAAGAAATCTTTCAGCAAGAAGGATGGCATTATGAACTTGAAAATGAAGAAGATGAGTTAAAGTATAATGGCGTTGTGTACAACGAAATGAAAGGTGCGTTTTCGTCACCGGAGCAACAATTATTCCGTACTATTCAAAAATCGTTATTTCCTGATACATCCTATGGCGTAGAATCCGGTGGTGACCCTGAATTTATTACTGATTTAACTTACCAAGCGTTTTTAGATTTTCATAACAAGTATTACCATCCATCCAATAGCTATATTTATCTATACGGTGATATGGATGTACAAGAAAAGTTAATTTGGTTAGATGAGGTATATTTATCTAACTTTGTTGACGATAAAGTGGATTCAGAAATTAAATATCAGGAACCATTTAAAGAAATGAATACCATTGAAGATGAGTATTCTTTAAGTGAAAGTGAAGAAGCAAGTAACAATACGTATTTAAGTTACAATCTTTCTATTGGAACAAGTCTAGACAAAGAATTATGTATGGCATTACAAGTAATTGAATATGTATTATTAGCTGCACCAGGGGCTCCATTAAAGCAAGCATTACTGGATGCAGGAATAGGTAAGGACATTATAAATAGTTATGATGCAGATACTTATCAACCTATATTCTCAATTATAGCAAAAAATGCAGAATACAATCAAAAAGAAGATTTTATTCAATTGATTCGTACTACATTAGAAGAGATAGTAAACAAAGGTATTGATGAGAAATCATTAAAAGCTGCCATTAATTACTATGAATTTAAATATAGAGAAGCAGATTTTGGTCAATTCCCTAAAGGACTTATGTATGGAATTCAGATGCTATCTAGTTGGTTATATGATGATAATAAGCCATTCCTAAAATTAAATTCTAATAAGATATTTGAATTATTAAAATTTAAAATTGGAACAGATTATTATACCAATATCATTACAGAACATCTTTTAAATAATCCACATGTGTCTCTTGTTGTTTTAAGACCACAAGTAGGGCTTACTGCTTTAAAGGAAGAACTACTAAAACGTAAACTAGCTGATTATAAATCAAGTCTTTCTAGAGAAGAATTACAGAAAATTATTGCTGATACAAAACATCTAAAAGAGTATCAGGAAGAACCTTCATCCAAAGAAGACATGGAAAAGATACCATTACTTAGTCGTGATGATATTGAAAGAGGGGCACAACCAATCTTTAATGAAGAAAAAGAAGTAGAAGGTATTCCATTAATTCATCATGATGTCTATACGAATGGAATTGCTTATATGAAGTTATTATTTGATTTAGAGGATGTACCAAAAGAATTAACCCCTTATATTGGTTTGTTATCAACAGTTTTAGGTTATATCGATACAGAACACTATAGCTTTTTAGAACTTTCTAATGAGATTAATATTCATACTGGTGGTATAAGTAGTGATATCGCAACATTTGCTAAAAAAGGAAGTGCTACAGAATATTTAGCTACTTTCCAACTAGAAGTAAAAGTTCTATACGATGAAATGGATTATGCTTTTGACTTATTAAAAGAAATAATTAGTTTCACAAAACTAAAGGATGAAAAACGTCTTTTAGAAATCATATCAGAAATTAAGTCAAGATTGCAAATGCATATGAACTCTTCAGGACATTCTGTTGCGGTAGATAGATGTATGTCTTATTTCTCTGAGGCTGGAAGATTTAATGAGGAAACAAGAGGGATTTCATATTATAAGTTTATCGAGAACTTAGAGGCTAATTTTAATAATCAAAAAGAAGATTTAATTCAAAAATTACAATCTTTAATGAATATCATATTCACAAAGGAGAATTTAATTATAAGCTTTACTTCAGATGAAGAGGGATTAAAGACATTAGAAGGAAGATTATTACCATTTGTGGAACAATTAAAATCTGAAACTACTAACACAGTGACAGAGCATTTCGATTTAAAACGTGCCAACGAAGGATTTAAAACTTCCGGTCAAGTTCAGTATGTTGCAAGAGCTGGTAACTTTATTAAAGCAGGTTTTAAGTATACTGGTGCCCTTGAAATCCTTAAAATAATTATGAGTTATGACTATCTATGGAATAACATTCGTGTAAAGGGTGGAGCATATGGCTGTATGTGCGGCTTCTCAAGCATAAGTGGTAATGGATATTTTACATCATACCGTGATCCAAACCTTAGAGAAACCAATGAAGTTTACGAAAAAGCAGCAGATTTTATTAGAAACTTTACAGCAGATGAAAGAGACATGACAAAATATATCATAGGTACTATAAGCGGCATTGATACACCAAGGACTCCACGAATTAAAGGAAATGTATCAATGGTATCTTATTTATCTGGCATCACACAAGAAGACATTCAAAGACAAAGAGATGAGATATTAAATGTTACTTTAGAGGATATTCGTGCTCTTGCCGATATTATAAAAGCAATTATGAACGATGGAAACATCTGTGTAATTGGAAATGAAAAGAAAATAGAACAAAATAAAGATATGTTCTTTGAAGTTAGAACTTTAATTAAATAAGTATAAAGAATTCAAGTGTCATTAGCCATTGTGATTAATAAGTGAATATGAGTGCATACATGTTCATCTGGACTCGTCTTACCATAAAGTGATAAAAGGCAAACACTTTCAGTCTGTCTTCACCATCCGAACAGAATGTGCTCGTATTTATAACTTACTATATATAAGGCTTATGGCACTTGAATCTATATATTCAATTGCAAAACGATATTATGAGATACTAGATCAAAAATACTAATAAGAAAAAAGGAAAAACACATGACAGAAAATAAATACAAATCCGGTTTTGTAACCTTAATCGGACGTCCTAATGTGGGGAAATCCACATTGATGAATCAATTAATTGGGCAAAAGATAGCAATTACATCGGATAAACCACAAACAACAAGAAATCGTATCCAAACAGTTTATACAGACGACAGGGGACAAATCATATTCCTAGATACCCCTGGTATTCATAAAGCGAAAAATAAATTAGGCGATTATATGGTCAGTGTAGCAGAACGTACCTTAAATGAAGTAGATGTCATACTATGGTTAGTAGAACCATCCACCTTTATTGGTGCTGGTGAAAAGTACATCGTAGAACAACTTCAGAAAGTAAAAACTCCTGTTATTTTAGTTATTAATAAGGTAGATACAGTAAAGAAAGAAGAAATCTTAAAATTTATTGATACGTATAAAGATATTTATAACTTCACCGAGATAGTACCCGTCTCCGCTTTAAAAGGGGATAATACAGATTTGTTGCTAGATACTATATTAAAACATTTACCAGAAGGTCCACAGTATTATGATGAAGATACAATTACTGACCAACCTGAGAGACAGATTGTTGCTGAATTAATACGTGAGAAATCATTACGTCTTCTAAAAGATGAAATTCCTCATGGAATAGCAGTTGTAATCGATCGTATGAAAGATAGACCTGGTAGTGATATTATTGACATTGATGCTACAATCGTATGTGAAAGAGATTCACACAAGGGTATTATTATCGGAAAAAAAGGTGAAATGTTAAAGCGAATTGGTACACAATCAAGGCAAGAGATGGAGAATCTACTTGACATGAAAGTAAATCTAAAGCTCTGGGTTAAGGTAAGAAAAGACTGGAGAGATAGTGATTTATTTTTAAGTAATTACGGATATAACAAAAGAGATATGTAAATAAAGTAGAAATTATAAGAATAATCAAAAGCTTAATTTTGTCAAGACCCTTTTACTCATTTTTTTCTGGGATATTCTTATCAGTTTAGAATGTTGCCGATTGGAAAAAATATAAGCGTAACATATATTTTATTTCTTCCATTTAGAAGGGGGCATATCTATGAAAAATATAAACTATTGGGACAGATTTGCTAAAACAGGAAATATATCTGATTACTTAAATTATATTGCGTGTACATCAGAAGAGAGTACACAATATATAGCAAAAGAAAATGAAGAAGGTGGATACCGTGGTGATAGCATCACCTGTGACGGGGATAGTCTTATCAGCCATGCCAATTGGAGAGTATGATAAACGATTGGTTATATTAACGAAAGAACGTGGAAAAATTACTGCATTTGCCAAAGGCGCTAGAAAACCAAATAGTGCCTTTTTGGCATGCAGCCAACCATTTTCCTTCGGAGAATTTATGTTATATGAAGGAAGAAATTCTTATAACATTGTATCGGTTGATATTTCGAATTACTTCGAAGAGTTAAGAAAAGATTTAGAGGCAGCTTATTATGGTTTATATTTTTGTGAGCTAGCTGATTATTTTACCAATGAGAATGAAGATAGTACAGAAATTCTAAAACTACTATATCAATCGTTACGTGCATTATCACAAGAAACTATTGGTAAGCAACTTGTAAGGCGTATATATGAGCTGAAAATTCTAACATTAAATGGTGAAGCACCAGAAGTCTTTCAATGCGTTAGTTGTAAGAGTACGAATGATTGTCTCTACTTTAATAGTAGTGCAGGTGGAATAGTATGTAAAGTGTGTGCAAAGACTAATACTAACCTTATAAAAGTAAGTGATTCAACTATTTATACCATGCAATACATAATCACTTCTACCATTGAGAAATTATACACGTTTACTGTTTCAAATGAAGTATTATATGAATTACAGAAATGTATGGAAAGTTATAAAATTCTTTATGTAGATAGAAAGATGAAATCTTTAGAATTATTAGAAAAGCTATTCTAAATTCAAAATTCTGTTGAAAATAATCCTAATTAAGGTTACAATGGTAAAAAACTTATAACAAGTTTAGATGGAGGATCCAAATAATGAAGAAAATAACTCTTTATACAATGTTGACCATTTGTTTTATTTTAATGGTTGGCTGTAAAAGAAAAGATATAGTAATTACAGATGAAGATGTTAAAACAAACACAATTTTAGTTAAAAATGATGGAACTATACAAGCTGCTACTGTAGAAGTATTCGATAAATCTTATTATAATCTTACAGAATTAAATACATTTATCACAGAAAATATTAATAAATACAATCAAACGAATGGGGAAAATGCGATTACATTAAATTCTCTCGAGCAAAAAGATGGTGATGCTGTATTGATATTAAATTTCTCCAATATAGATCATTATAAAACCTTTAATAAGGTAGAAGCAAACCTACTAACAGCGGAAGAAGCCAAGAGCAGTGATCTTACACTACCAGATGTTTTTGTTAATGCATCAGATAGTTCCTATATATCAAAAGATGTAGCATTAAAAAATGGTAAATATAAGGTATTAGTACTGAATGAAAATACCGATGTTTTGGTTGATGGTACAATAAAGTATTATTCAGAAGGTGCATTGATTAGTAAATCAAAAATGCAAACAGCAGCTGAAGGTGAGACAGTTATTATTTATAAACCTTAATTATTAAAATTGTGAGTTACAACCAATGGTTGTTAACATATAAGGACTAGAAGTGGCAGATGGGAATGTGCTGATGCCCAAATGCGCAGTTTTTAGATAGAATGGAGGATTAATATGGAAAAAACAATGGAAAAGATTGTTGCCTTAGCGAAGGCAAGAGGTTTTGTGTACCCAGGTTCTGAGATTTATGGTGGTCTTGCTAATACATGGGATTATGGTAACCTAGGCGTAGAACTAAAAAACAACGTGAAAAAAGCATGGTGGTCAAAGTTTATTCAACAAAATCCATATAATGTAGGTGTTGATTGTGCGATTTTAATGAATCCACAAACATGGGTAGCTTCCGGACATCTTGGAAGTTTTTCTGATCCTTTGATGGATTGTAAAGAATGCCATGAAAGATTTAGAGCAGATAAAATCATTGAAGATTATGCTCATGAAAATAACATTGAATTAGAAGGTTCCGTTGATGCATGGTCTCATGAAGATATGGCGAAATATATTGAAGAACATAGAATAAGTTGTCCTACATGTGGAAAACATAATTTTACTGACATTCGTCAATTTAATTTAATGTTTAAAACTTTTCAAGGTGTTACAGAAGATGCAAAGAATGTAGTTTACTTAAGACCTGAAACTGCACAAGGTATCTTTGTTAATTTTAAAAATGTACAAAGAACTTCAAGAAAGAAGATACCGTTTGGTATTGGACAAGTAGGTAAATCATTCCGTAATGAAATTACTCCTGGTAACTTTACTTTTAGAACTAGAGAGTTTGAGCAGATGGAATTAGAATTTTTCTGTGAGCCAGATACTGATTTAGAATGGTTTGCTTATTGGAAACAATTTTGTATTAATTGGTTAAAAGCTCTTGGTATGAAAGATGATGAGATGAGAATTCGTGACCATGATGCTGCAGAATTATCTTTCTATAGTAAAGCAACAACAGATATTGAATTCCTTTTCCCATTTGGCTGGGGTGAATTATGGGGAATTGCTGATAGAACTGACTATGATTTAACGCAACATCAAAATGTATCGAAAGAAGATATGGCATATTTTGATGATGAAAAGAAAATCAAATATGTACCATATGTTATTGAACCTTCTTTAGGAGCAGATAGAGTTACTCTAGCATTCCTTTGTGCAGCCTACGATGAAGAAGATTTAGGTGAAGGAGATGTACGTACCGTTCTACATTTCCACCCTGCTTTAGCACCAGTTAAAGTTGGTATATTACCATTATCTAAAAAATTATCCGAAGGTGCTGAAAAAATCTTTACAGATTTAAGCAAAATATATAATTGCGAATTTGACGACAGAGGTAATATTGGTAAACGCTATAGAAGACAAGATGAAATTGGCACTCCATTCTGTATTACTTATGATTTTGAATCAGAAACAGATGAATCTGTAACAGTTCGTGATAGAGATACCATGGAACAAGTTAGAGTTAAAATAGCTGATTTAAAAACATATTTTGAAGATAAATTTGATTTTTAATGCAAAATGTGTATAAATTGCTAAAATTCTATGTGTTTTTTGGCATTTAAACCAAATTTTAAAAACATAAAAAAATATTTCCTTATTTAGAAAAGTTATGATATAATGTTAAATGGCGACTAGAAAAGTCAAAAAATGAAAAAATTTTAGGAGGTAAATTACTAAAATGGCAAAATGGGTATATTTGTTTGAAGAAGGTAAAGCAGACATGAAAAATCTGCTTGGTGGTAAAGGTGCTAACTTAGCAGAAATGACTAACTTAGGACTTCCAATTCCACAAGGCTTTATCGTAACAACAGAAGCTTGTACTGACTACTATAAGAGTGGTAAAAAAATAACTGACGAAATCAGAGGTCAGATTTTCGATTCATTAAAGCTTCTTGAAGAACAACAAGGAAAAAAATTCGGTGATACTGAAAATCCTTTATTAGTATCAGTTCGTTCTGGAGCAAGAGCATCCATGCCTGGTATGATGGATACAATCCTTAACTTAGGTTTAACTGATGCAGCTGTTGAAGGTTTCGCTAAGAAAACTGGAAACCCTAGATTCGCTTATGACTCATACAGAAGATTTATTCAAATGTTCTCTGATGTAGTTATGGAAATCAGCAAAGCTAAATTCGAAAGAGTTTTAGATGAAATCAAAGAAAAGAAAGGTGTTCACTATGACACTGAACTTTCTGCTGATGATTTAAAAGAAGTAATCGAGCATTACAAAGCATTATACAAACAAGAAAAAGGTACAGATTTCCCACAAGAACCAAAGGAACAGTTAATTGAAGCAATTACTGCAGTATTCCGTTCATGGGACAACCCTCGTGCTATCTATTATAGAAGAATGAATGATATCCCTGGTGATTGGGGTACAGCTGTTAACGTTCAAGCAATGGTATTTGGTAACATGGGTGAAACTTCCGGAACTGGTGTTGCATTTACTCGTAACCCATCTACTGGTGAAGCTAAAATCTATGGTGAATATTTAATCAACGCTCAAGGTGAAGACGTAGTTGCTGGTATCAGAACTCCACTTCCTATCACAAAGCTTGAAGAAGATATGCCAGAAGTATTTAATGAATTCATGAGAATTGCTAACTTACTTGAAAATCACTACAAAGATATGCAAGATATGGAATTCACAATTGAAGATAAAAAACTTTACTTCTTACAAACTCGTAATGGTAAGAGAACAGCTCCAGCTGCTCTTCAAATCGCTTGCGATTTAGTAGATGAAGGAAAGATCACAAAAGAACAAGCTATCGCAAGAATTGAAGCTAAATCTTTAGATCAATTATTACATCCAGGATTTGATGTTAAAGCTCTTAAAGAAGCTAAACCAGTTGGTAAAGCTCTTCCAGCTTCTCCTGGTGCAGCAGCAGGTAAAGTATACTTTACAGCTGAAGACGCTAAAAATCATCATGAAAAAGGCGAAAGAGTTATCCTTGTTCGTCTTGAAACATCTCCAGAAGATATCGAAGGTATGCATGCAGCTGAAGGTATCTTAACAGTACGTGGTGGTATGACATCTCACGCAGCAGTAGTTGCTCGTGGTATGGGAACTGCTTGTGTATCTGGTTGTGGTGAAATTAACATCAACGAAGAAGAAAAATTCTTTACTATCGCTGGAAATACTGTTAAAGAAGGAGATTATATCTCACTTGACGGTTCTACTGGTAACATCTACATCGGAGATATCCCAACTGTAGAAGCTGCTATCAGCGGTAACTTTGATAGAATTATGACATGGGCTGATGAAATCAGAACATTAAAAGTTAGAACAAATGCAGATACTCCTGCAGATGCAGCTAACGCAATTAAATTTGGTGCTGAAGGTATTGGTCTTTGCCGTACAGAGCACATGTTCTTTGAAGGCGAAAGAATTCACAAGATCAGAAAGATGATTCTTTCTAAGACTGTTGAAGCTAGAGAAGAAGCTCTTAACGAATTAATTCCTTTCCAAAAAGGAGATTTCAAAGGCTTATACGAAGTCATGGAAGGTAGACCAGTTACTATCCGTTTCTTAGATCCACCATTACATGAATTCGTTCCAACAGAAGAAGACGATATCGCAGCATTAGCTAAAGATATGGGTCTTTCTGTAGAAGAAGTAAAAGCTGTTTGTGATTCCTTACACGAATTCAACCCTATGATGGGACACAGAGGTTGCCGTCTTGCTGTAACTTACCCTGAAATTGCTAGAATGCAAACAAGAGCAGTTATGGAAGCAGCTATCGAAGTGAAACAAGAAAAAGGTTTTGATATCGTTCCTGAAATCATGATCCCATTAGTTGGCGAAAAGAGAGAATTAAAATTCGTTAAAGATATCGTAGTTGAAACAGCTGAAGCTGTTAAAGCTGAAAAAGGATCTGACATTGAATACCACATCGGTACAATGATCGAAATTCCTCGTGCTGCATTATTAGCTGACGAAATCGCTGAAGAAGCAGAATTCTTCTCCTTCGGTACTAACGATTTAACTCAGATGACATTCGGTTTCTCCCGTGATGACGCTGGTAAATTCTTAGATTCATACTATACAACTAAGATTTTCGAATCTGATCCATTTGCTAGATTAGATCAAGATGGTGTTGGCCAACTTGTTAAAATGGCATCTGAAAAAGGACGTACTGCAAGACCAAACATCAAGTTAGGTATCTGTGGAGAACACGGTGGAGATCCTTCAACTGTTGAATTCTGTCACAATGTAGGTCTTAACTATGTATCTTGCTCACCATTCCGTGTGCCAATCGCAAGATTAGCAGCAGCTCAAGCTGTATTAAATGCTAAAAAATAATAATTGAAGTTACAATGTTTTTCTATGGTTTAACTTAGGTGAAACTGTATTGAGTAACTATGTAGAAATAGAAGGCACCCTATCATGTAAAGTGGTAGGGTGTTTTATTTTTAGGCTGTAACACTTTACTATATTCTCTTATTGTGTATGAGATTCATTTCTTTTTAAATATTATTTAAAAACCAATATTTACATACTATGGTTGAATTGTATAACCTTTTATTATACAATTTTATTATATTACGAATCTGTTTGAGATAATTGACTTATATTTTATATTACAGCCTCATTTAGGTAATATAATGATATAGTGGCTTACAATCGTGAATTGATGAATATACTAAAAAACAGGAATTTGGGGAGGTATATATGATAGAATTACGTAAGATTGATTCTGAAAATGTATGGAAGGTAATTAAGCTGTCGGTGGCAGTTGAACAGGAGAATTTTGTAGCTACCAATACTGAAAGTATTATAGAAGCATATACTACTATCACTTCGGGTGGAGTAGCTTTACCGTTTGGTATATATGATGAGGATTGCCTTGTCGGATTTGTTATGTTTGGATATGGTACAACCGGTGACGAAGATGAGCCGGTAATTGCTCAAAACAATTATTGCATTTGGCGTTTTATGATTGATAATAAATATCAGCACCAAGGAATTGGAAGGAAAGCATTATTAGCATCATTGCAATACATAGAATCAATGCCTTGCGGTAATGCGGATTATTGCTGGCTTTCCTATGAACCTGAAAATGTAGTTGCAAAAAAACTTTATTCTTCTGTAGGGTTTCATGAGAATGGTGAGATGTGCGAAGATGAAATTGTGTCAGTTCTAAAACTAAATAAGAAATAATTTATTTTGGAAAAACAGGGTATTACTATGTTTTCTTTGAGGGCAGCTCAAGCTGTCCTTAATCAAAAGTAGGCGAATCCATTTGTTTGATTTTTCAATTGGCTATAATGAAGCAAGAGCCTTCGGAGCCGCTAAAAAATGGCTTTTAAGGATGTTTCAATGGTCAAATGATATCACAATATACGCCTATATATTATAATAGGCTAAAATGAAAAATAAAGCACTCTATCACTACTGAAAATATGAAGTATGTAAATGCAAAAAGTGGTTACAAAATACCTTTATAATTCATAAGTTTATATACGTATGATAAAATGAGAGAAATTAATATGATGGATTTATTCAAAAAACTGCCTAAGTTAAAAGATAGTGAGTTCCACTCTAAATTTGGATTACTTCAAAAGCCTGAATTTTATGGCAATTGAGAAGTTACACAAGAATGGGTTGACGGTTTTTGTAGACAGAGATAATAAGATTGTAAAGGAATTTCAAACGACATTTCATATGTACAGTTAGAGAAAGTGGATACGGAACAATTTAAGGAATGGAAACTGATTATTACAGAGGAATATGTTTTATCTGCATACGATAATATTCAGATTTTCTCTTTTTCCAATATAGAAAATGTTGAAATTGGGATTTTGGAAGGTGGACTTAAACTAGTAAGAATATATTTATAACACTTAAGGGAGAATCTGAAAGGTATAAAATAGCCCAGGCATATTCTACAGTCGAAATTCCAACTAGCTTTTATGAAGCCTTTAAAACAATTCAAAAAAAATTCAAGAACTTGAATAGAAAAAGAAAATTTAATAAGATAATAAGATTAGATAATGCGTATATCAAATCTTAATATTTTGGCTCTTTATCTAGTATTTAAGTATGATTCAATTAAATCATGCTAAATACTAGGTAAAGAGCCTTTTTTATTAAGATTGTTCGTCTTATCCTATAAAAATCGCTCTGGGGAAGATTTCTTATTAAAGGAGAAAAGATTGTTTCTAATAGTTGGATCCATTGCAGGGTACTAGAAGAGTTTATATATTTTATATAATAGCAAATAAACGAACATAATCGAACAATTATATATTCATTATACAACAAAAATCAATTTTAATATAAAAATTAAACAAAGGAATTGACAAAAACGAACATACAATGTACAATAACACTATGAAACAAACACAAACGAACAATTGAGTAAAACCACCTATAAGAAAGAAGGATTATATAATGCCGCAATGTATTGTAGTAGCAGATGACTTAACCGGCGCAAATGCAACAGGTGTGTTACTAAAGAAGATGAATTATAATACGTTCACAGTTTTAAACAATGAACGACTTGAATTAACAACGCTAGCGGAATGTGATTGCCTGATGTATCCCACTAATAGCAGAGGCGTTAGCAGCGAAATTGCCTATAATCGTGTAACAAATGTAACGAATCTGTTAAAGAATGAAACCATTAAGTTATATGCAAAAAGAATCGACAGTACACTTCGTGGAAATTTGGGAAGTGAAACAGATGCAATTCTAAATGTGTTAGGGGATGATTATATTGCCATTTCAGCGCCATGTTTTCCAGAATCAGGAAGAGTTGTGATAGGTGGGTACATGCTAGTTAACGGTTTACCCCTTCATAAAACTGAAGTAGCCTTAGATCCAAAAACACCTGTTACCACATCAGAAGTCAGAAAAGTTTTTGAACAACAAAGCAAGTATCCAGTAGCATCATTATTTATGGAAGATATGATGCAAGGAAAACATTATCTGGCAGATAAGATTAACGAGTTGGTAAAAGGAGGAAACCGTACTATTGTATTTGATTGTGTAACCCACGAGGATTTGGATTTAATTGCAGATGCTGTTATAACAAGCGGAATAAAGTTTGTGACAGTTGATCCTGGTGTATTTACGGCAACGGTTGCAAGGAAAATAATTATTCCTGGTGAAACGAAAGCCAAAGATAAGATATTAGCTGTTGTAGGAAGTGTTAACCCAGTAACCAAAAGTCAGATGGAAGAATTGTGGCTATCCCAGAAAACCTTTAATATATTTGTAAGGACGAAAGAATTAATTGAGAGTGAAGAACGACGTGAAGTAGAAATTGATAGAGTAGTGAGAGAAGTTCTAGAAAACAGCCCTAGATTCAAAGTTAGTACGGTTACTGGTGATGGGTTAATGCCAGAAAATAGAATAGACTTTAAATATTATACGGAAAGAGATCACAGTACGGTGGATCAGATTAGTGATAAGATCAATACAGCATTTGCTGAAATAACATACCGTATTTGTAAAAATGATGAAACCTTCCAAGGATTGTATACAAGTGGCGGAGATATAACAGTAGCAGTTTGTAAAAAATTTGATACGGCAGGATTAAATCTGTTAGATGAAGTATTACCTCTTGCTGCATATGGAATGATATTAAAAGGTGAGTTTGATGGATTAAAAATCGTTACGAAAGGAGGAATGGTTGGACAGAGCAATGCTATAAACAAATGTATCACATACTTAAAAGAAAAATTATTTATATAAAAAAATTATTTATATAAAAGAAAAATTATTTATATAAAAGTATAAAATATGTTGAATCGAAAGGAAGATAATTATGATAAAACCATTAGTTGCCATACCTTTAGGAGACCCAGCAGGTATAGGACCTGAAATAGTTGTAAAATCAATTGCTGATAAGGAGGTTTTTGATAAAGCAAGATGTATTATTATTGGAGATAAAAAAGTAATTGATATTGCAATTGATATTTGTAAAGTAGACCTTAAAGTTAATGTAGTTGAAAGCCCGGAACAAGGAATTTATGAAGAAAATATACTGAACTTAATTGATTTGGGTAATGTCGACATTTCGAAGTTTGAATTTGGTAAAGTTAGTGGTATGTGTGGGAAAGCAGCATACGAATATATAGAAAAAAGCATAGAGTTAGCCAATGATGGTAAAGTTGATGCGGTTTCTACTACACCTATTAACAAAGAGGCATTGAAGGCCGGTAATATTAATTATATAGGCCATACAGAGATATTTGGAGCTTTAACCAACACACCAGATCCCCTAACAATGTTTGAAGTAAGAGGGATGAGAGTATTTTTCTTAAGCAGACACGTTTCTCTAAGACAAGCCTGTGATATGGTGAAAAAAGACAGAATTATGGATTATGTAAACAGATGTCAAGAAGTGTTAAAAAAACTTGGTGTAACAGACGGCACCATGGCAATTGCTGGTCTCAATCCACATAGTGGTGAACATGGGTTGTTTGGAAATGAAGAAGTAGAGGAGGTAATGCCAGCAGTAGAAGAGTTACAGGCACAGGGCTTTAATGTAGTTGGACCAATTGGAGCAGATTCGGTATTCCATCAGGCCTTACAAGGCAGATATAATAGCGTTTTGTCACTCTATCATGATCAGGGTCATATTGCAACTAAGACGGTTGACTTTGAACGTACGATAGCAATCACGGGGGGAATGCCAATACTACGTACATCAGTAGACCATGGTACAGCATTTGACATTGCAGGTACTGGAATAGCAAGTGCAGTTAGTATGATTGAAGCTATTTTATTAGCAGCAAAATATTCATTAAACTTTAGAAATTAAAAGATTGGAGGAAACGTATTATGGTAGGTGGACTTAGTGGGGAAAGAATGTTACTTGGGTTAATTGTTGGTATTATTTTATTAATATTTTTAGTTTTAAAAACAAAAATTCATGCATTCTTAGCACTTATAATTGCCAGTGCAGTAGTTGGTTTGGTTGGGGGAATGCCATTAGTAGATATTAAATTAGAAAACGGAACGACATTTGGTATAACGAATTCTATTAAAAATGGTTTCGGTGGGACACTCGGAAGTATCGGTATTGTTATTGGTTTCGGTGTTATGATGGGACAGTTATTTGAAATTACCGGTGCAGCGGAAAAAATGTCACACTTTTTCTTAAAGCTATTTGGTAAAAAACGAGAAGAAGAAGCAATGGCTTTCACAGGTTTTTTGGTTTCTATTCCTATTTTCTGTGATTCCGGTTTCGTTATTCTAGCACCTATTGCAAAAGCTATCTCAAAGGCAACTAAAAAATCTGTGATTTCATTAGGAGTTGCACTTGCAGCAGGTTTAGTTATTACACATTCATTAGTTCCCCCAACACCAGGACCATTAGGTGTTAGCGGTATCTATGGTATTGATGCAGGAAAATTCATTTTACTTGCTTTGGTGCTTGCAATTCCTATGACTGTTGCATGTTTAATATATGCTAGATTTATTGGTAAGAAATTATATCAGATTCCAAATGAAACTGGAGATGGATTTGTTCGTGAAAATTATAAGGAAGCTGATTATACAAATACATTTGTAATGAAAGGAAAAGAATTACCTTCCGCAATTGAATCATTTGGTCCAATTATTTTACCTATCGTACTTATTTTAATCAGTACAGTTACTAGCGCTCTTAAGATGACAAGTGGTTTCATGGGAATATTCCAGTTTTTAGGATCTCCTATTATCGCTGTTGGTTTAGGTTTAATGTTATCAATCTTTACACTTGGCAGAAAACTAGATAAAAAGACCGTGTTAAAAGAAATGGAAAAAGGAATGGCATCTGCAGGTATCATCATGTTAGTAACAGGTGGTGGTGGAGCACTTGGTCAGGTCATTAAAGACAGCGGGCTTGGAACTTTTATGGCTGAAAACCTTGCAGCAACAGCGATTCCAATTATAGTTCTTCCATTTATTATTGCAACTATTATGAGAGCGATTCAGGGTTCTGGTACAGTTGCTATGACAACAGCAGCCAGTATCACAGCACCAATTATTATAGCTGCAGGAGTTAATCCATACCTTGGAGCAGTTGCATGTTGCGTAGGTTCCTTATTCTTTAGTTATTTTAATGACAGTTATTTCTGGGTAGTTAACAGAACATTGGGAATTAGTGATACAAAAGAGCAACTAAAGGTATGGTCAGTTACTACAACAATTGCTTGGGCAGTTGGATTTGTTGAAGTATTAGTATTGAGTATTTTTATTTAATCTGTTATGATGTAATCATAGAGGTGATAATATGTTTATAGCAGAACGAAAAAAGAAAATAATTGAAATGATTCAAGAGAATGGAAATGTCCAAGTGGAAAAATTAGCTGAAGACCTTGGCGTGAGCACGATGACCATTAGAAGAGATCTAAAAAAGTTAAAAGATGAAGGAATCATTGAACGATGTTATGGCGGTGCTGTAATTAAACAAGAAGTCACCTATGCAGATAAGCAGATAAACAACAAAAAAAGTAAGGAACAAATAGCATCTAAATGTGCTGAGCATGTAAAAGCAGATAATGTGGTATTTCTTGATGCAGGGACTACAACTTATGAAATAGCTAGAATGATTTCTTCCATACCGGGATTATTGGTTGTAACAAATGACCTTGAGATTGCGCAACTTCTTAAAAATAGTGATGTGGAATTAATTGTTTGTGGTGGAACAGTTCAAAAAACGACGGGAAGTATGTATGGTTATTATGCTACCCAAATGATGGAAAACTTTCAATTTGACATTGGTTTTTTTGGAGCAGCATCAATTGATCGAAATATGCAAGTATTGACACCAACTATTGAAAAGGTATTTTTTAAGAGACTAATAATGAAAAACTGTAAGCAGTTATACTTAGCAGTTGATAATTCAAAATTTAATAAAAAGGCCATGAGTAAGGTGTCAAATTTATCAGATTATACAGCAGTAGTAACGGATTACAAGTTCAGCGAAAATGAACTGGACAGGCTAGTAAAAGATGGTGTTAAAATTATTTCTGTATAAATTTAAAATCAATCATACAAATGGGGTAGCCTAGAATTAGGCTATCCTATTTTTTAATATTAGATATAGTGGATATCACAGGACAGAAACACACGATAACTGTACTAGTCTGGAAGCCTTTTTAAAAGAAAATGCAATGACACTAGTATTAGATGAAAAGATAGATTATAATAAGGACTTGTGCGATGTTTTTCTGCTTGTTGAATAGTAAGGAAAAAAGTGAAAAACTATATGACACAAATAACAATGACATAATAGCGAAAGAGCAACAGGAGGAAGATTTAATTGAAACAATATCAACTTGACTTAGAAAAATATAAGAGTTTAGCAAGACAGGCAGCAGCGGAAGGATGTGTGTTACTCCTTAATGAAAATAAGACGCTCCCATTTCAAAAAGGAGAAACTGTATCAATATTTGGAAGAAGTCAAATGAATTATTATAAAAGTGGTACAGGTTCAGGTGGAATGGTTAATGTAGATTATAGTATCGGTATAACAGAGGGATTAATTAATTCAGAAGAAGTAGTTGTGAATAAAGAGCTCTTAGAAATATATAGTGAGTGGGTAAAGGAGCATCCCTTTGATGTAGGAATGGGATGGGCACAGGAACCTTGGTTTCAGGAAGAAATGCCTTTATCAGATAATCTACTACAAGATGCTAGTAAAAAATCGGATACTGCAATCGTTATATTGGGAAGAACAGCTGGAGAGGACAGGGATAATACTGCTACAGAAGGAAGTTATTATCTAACAACACAAGAGAAGTCCATGCTCGAGCAGGTACGACGAAATTTTACCAAAATGGTTGTAGTTCTTAATGTTGGAAATATAATTGACATGGGATGGATGGATGAATATGAGCCAGATGCTGTCATCTATGTATGGCAAGGAGGACAAGAAGGTGGTAATGGTGTAGCGGATGTTCTCACAGGCAAGATTAACCCATGTGGAAAATTAACAGATACAATTGCTTATAACCTGACGGATTATCCATCCTATCACAATTATGGAGACGAAAAAGTCAATTTCTATGAGGAGGATATCTATGTTGGATATCGATACTTTGAAACTGTTGCGAAGGATAAGGTAAAGTACCCTTTCGGATACGGACTCTCTTACACGTCTTTTGAATTGGAAGTTAAGAAACAATCAGAACTAACTTATTCTGTAACAGTCACAAATATTGGTGACATTCCAGGAAAGGAAGTAGTACAGATATATGTACAAGCTCCACAGGGATTATTAGGTAAACCATCAAGAGTATTGGTGGATTTCGGAAAGACTGGACTGCTTAAACCGAAAGAAAGTGAAACGCTTTGTTTTACTATAGATCAGAACAAATTAGCATCCTATGATGACAGTGGATGTACGGGATATAAATCTTGCTATGTACTGGAAGCAGGAGAGTATTCTATCTATATTGGTTCTGACGTGAAAAGTGCAGTTTTAGCAGATTGCTACACGTTGCAGAACTTAATTGTAACAGAAAAATTGTCTGAAGCTATGGCTCCAGTTGAACATTTTGATCGAATGAAGATAAGGAAGCATAACGAAGTAGAGTTCTCGTTAGAGAAGGAGAAGGTGCCAACTCGTACAATTGCGTTATCAGATCGTATCATGAATAACCGTCCTAGTAGTTATCCATATACAGGAGATCAGGGTTACAAACTGGCAGATGTTTTAAATAATAAGACTTCCATGGAGAATTTCATAGCCCAATTATCAAATGAAGACTTGACATGTATTATCAGGGGAGAAGGTATGTGTAGTCCTAAAGTTACACCGGGTACAGCCGGAGCATATGGAGGCGTCACAGAGGAATTAAAAAATTTCGGAATTCCGATTGGATGTTGTGCTGATGGTCCTTCTGGAATTAGAATGGATTGTGGTACGAAGGCGTTCAGTCTTCCAAACGGAACACTACTTGCTTGTACTTTTAATCGTAAGTTGAATGAAGACTTATTTGAAATGCTTGGAATTGAATTAGGTAAGCATAGAATAGAAGCCTTACTTGGACCAGGAATAAATATACATCGAAATCCGTTAAATGGTAGAAATTTTGAATACTTTAGTGAGGATCCTTATCTTACAGGTCAGATCGCAGCTGCTCAATTAAAAGGGTTGCATAAACAAGGAACAACCGGTGTCATAAAGCATTTTTGTGGTAACAATCAGGAATTCCACCGCATGGATTGTAATTCTGTTATATCTGAAAGAGCATTAAGGGAGATTTATCTGAAAGGATTTGAGATTGCCGTTAAAGAAGGTGGTGCTCATTATGTTATGACATCTTATAACCCAGTGAACGGTATTTGGTGCGCAGGAAGTTATGATTTAAATACTACAATCCTTCGTGAAGAGTGGGGCTTTCAGGGTATAGTAATGACAGATTGGTGGGCACAAATAAACGAAGAAGGAGAGAGTCAATCAAGACAGAATACGGCCTATATGGTACGTGCTCAGAATGATCTCTATATGGTTGCTTCAGATTCAAAAACAAATTCTCTTCAGGATAATACCATGGAAATGCTTGAAAAAGGTGTAATTACCAGAGGAGATCTTCAGAGAAGTACTGTTAACATCTGTCATGCTTTGATGTTTTCTAATGCTATGGATCGAATGATGTATCCGGAGAATTATATCAATTCCGACGTTAGTGGAAGTCAAGGGGATACATTATTTGCTGAGAATATTAAATACTATGATATTGATAATGGAAGTGTTATTAATCTTAGTTCAGTTGATACCACTAAGGGCTCTACAGCTGTTTTTGGTGTGCACATTCTAAGAAAAGGTGAATATAAAGTATACATTACGGTAAGTTCAGATGCGAGTGAGATTGCACAGATGCCTTTTACTCTATTCTTAGGTGGACATCCGGTAGCAACTTTAACTGTTGTCGGGACAAGCGGTAAAGAGATTGTAATGGAGAGAAATATCATGATGTTTGGAGAAAACAGCTATCTGAAATTTTATTTCGGCCAAAGTGGTATCGTACTAAGTGATATTAAATTTGAACTTGTAAAAGAGTTTAGTCCTTTTTAATACTAATCAGGATATATTCAATTTAAATTCCTAAACAACCGATATTGGGAATATTACATCCCAAGCTACCAATTATTCTATATTCGTTAGAAGGATTTCAAGAAAATGGTGAGCTGTGTGGAGATGAAATTATAGGGCGCCCTATCATGAAAATGATAGGGTGTTTTTTTGGTAAAAATTTAGTATTTACACTATGTCCAATGCTATTCGCTATATATGGTAAAGACAATTTCGTGAATTTTATTTATTATTTCTATGTAGAAATCTAATGAGAGAGGTAAAATAAGAATGGATATGATGAAAATCGGTAAATTTATTGCTGAACTCCGTCGAGAAAATAAAATTACACAGGAAGAATTAAGAGAAAAACTTGGTGTGACTAATAAAACAATATCACTTCAAATGATGTCCTATATAGAAAATCATGCTTATGATAACCATGGTCATTAAATCTGTTTTACACTTTTGCGAGAACAGGGGGAATTGTAGTTTGACTAATTGAATGAATGGAATACTAAGATCCTGTTTAATCAGTGTTACAAATAAGCTTTACTTACTGTTTAACCTGCGGTATTCAGTGGGAGTTAAAGTAGATAGTTGTTTAAACTGTCTCATAAAATGAACTTCATTTTGATAACCACACAAGGTTGAAATTTCTCCGACAGATAAATCTGAATCTAAAAGGAGTTCTTTGGCATATGTAATACGGCTTGCAATAACCTCCGACATACAGGAGATGGAAAAGGTATCTTTATAAATATTTTGTAAATGACCACAGCTTATGTGTAGCATATCTGCCATTAATGGTATTGACCAGTTCTTGTGTGGATTACTATAGATTTCACTTCGTAGTTTAACTAAATCATCATGAATTTTTGAGTGTCTAGGTTGGATTGTATTTGGCTCCATTTGTTCCTTTGCCTTTATGAATAAAAGCTTCACCAAATATTCGATGGTTTGTTCTTTATATTTATTATTAGAATAGAATTCATTCGCCATTTTTTGAATTAAATCAGAGATGTAGTAATGATTTGACAAATATAATGGTGTGTTTAATGTAAGTGGGTATTGATTAAGAAAGAATGGATCAAATTCAAAATGAATCCAGTCATTTTTGTATTCGGTCCCACTTGCCCTGTACTCATGCGGATAATTCTTATCAAAGATAATCAGAGTATTTGCAGGTGTAGAAATATCTTCATTTTCTATAGTAAAAATTGCCTTAGATTTTACAAGTAATAGAAGACCCCATTGGTACCCATTAGGACGATTAACAGAAAAATTATTGTCATGTACAGAATTACAGCCCATACGAAGAATTTTAAACATATCATCATCACCTTAGAATATATCAGTTTTTTCTTATTATATATTATTGATAGTGAATGTGCAATTCATTATACTGAGGTTAATATGATATTATTCGTATTATGTTACAACATTACTTTATATCAGTAGATTTATTAGTGTATTAAAACAATAATAATCAATTAAGTCAAGGTTATAATTGAAGGGAGAATACTATGATAAGAACATTTTCAACACACAACATTAGACCACAAGAGGAACTTACCGGTTGTTTATGGGAATTTTCTGCTTGTCAGGGTGAGTTTGCAAACAAAACATATCAAGTAGCAACACCTAGTTGTTGGGAAAACTATCCTGACTTCTCTGGATATCGTGGTGAGGGAATCTACAAAACTTCGTTTCAAGCCAGTGGTAATATACGGCTAGAATTTAAAGGAGTCAGTCATACTGCTACTGTAACCTTAGACGGTAAAGTGATTGCACATCATTATAATGCCTATACAAGTTTTTCTGCTATCGTCAAGGAACTACCAGAAGGTGTACACGAACTGAAAATAAAGGCAGATAATCGTTTTAGTGAGGCCAGTGCGTTACATATACCAAATGACTATATGTCGTATGGTGGAATAAGTAGACCTGTTGTTTTGGAAAAGCTTAAGGATGTATATATTAAGTATGTTCATGTGACACCTTATACAAAGAAGGGGAGTTGGAATGCAAAGATTGTGATTGCTGTGGAAAATATTGATAGTAGATCACATCAGATAACTTTGAAAACTGAGTTAGCAGGTAAAAGCCTTGAATGGGATACTGTGGATATTGGTGCGGAAAGTGAGTTAATCTTATCGAAAGAAGTAGCTTTTGACGATGTTGAAGTATGGGCACCTGAAAATCCTAAGCTTTATAATGTAGTCGCTGTTGTCCGTGAGGAAGGTATGGAAATTGATGACTTAATCGATCGCTTTGGTTTTAGAGAAGTTAAAGTCGAAGGGAAAAAGATAGTGTTAAATGGTCGTACCCTAAGAATAAAGGGACTTTGTAGACATGAGGATCATCCACAGTTTGGTTGTGCTTTGCCTTATTCTGCTATAGCAGCCGATATAGAAATAACAAAACATTTGGGAGCAAATTCGTTACGAACTGCACACTATCCAAATGATGAGATTTTCCTTGATCTATGTGATGAACAAGGAATCCTTGTGTGGGAAGAAAATCATGCACGTGGGTTGAGTGTTGAGAATATGAAAAATCCAAATTTTAGGCCACAAGCTGAGCAAGTGATAAGAGAGATGATTCCAATGCATTACAATCACCCTTGTATCTATATTTGGGGTATTTTAAATGAATGTGCGAGTGATAGTGAATATGGTAAAGAATGCTATAGTAAACAGTTTGACATCATTGGTGAATTAGATACCACAAGACCACGTTCCTTTGCCAGTTGCAAGTTTAAGTCGGATTTATGCTTAGGTTTACCGGAGGTGGTTTCCTATAACATTTATCCACTTTGGTATCATGATACACCTGTGGAAGAATATCTAAAAGATTTATATGAATGGGTACAAAAAGAAACGGAAGGATCAGGAAAGCCCTTCCTTGTAACGGAAATTGGTGCAGGAGGCATATACGGTTATCATAATTCTTATAACTCAAAATGGACTGAGGAATATCAAGCTGAAACATTAGAAAAGCAAATCACAGCAGTTATGTCGCAACCTGGTTGTAGTGGTGTGTATATATGGCAGTTCTGTGATATCCGTGTGAGTGAAGAATGGTTCTGGGTACGTCCTAGAACTATGAATAATAAAGGCGTTGTTGATGAATACCGACGCAAAAAGTTAGCTTATAATGTTGTCAAGAGATTGTTTGAATCCTATCAGACGTATGATGAAAAGTAAAACTAAGCACCTATTTGGAATCCGCGGTTTGTATATGAGAACGGACCTTATCTAGCTAGTAAGAGGTAATAGAGTTTGAAGGAATGGAAGGAAATTTGCAGCTATAATATCTGAAAAGATTAATTTAATAATAAAAGTTCCATATCAATAAAGTAATTAGTTGATATGGAACTTTTTGTTTGTGATATAATCCTTGGAAGTAACGAGTTTTATCAGGTAGTTATTATACCATAAAGTTGCAAAAAATTAAAGATTTACAACTTTTATATATATCTTGTAAACTAATATTGTTCAATTATAATTATTTAACTTTAAATCAGAATGGTATAAACTGTATAAAGACAATGGTGATTAATATGCTTACAAAAGGGCTTTTTCAGAATATCTAATGATCTTAATGATATAATGAAAACTGTGAATATTTATTTAAATAAACTCCAAAATAAGCACTCTATCATAGAAATTGAATTCAAAAGGTTTCCATATATATCAATGTTGAGAAGCTATTATATTAGTTGATGTTCCTAGGTTTAAATACTGTAACTTGCTCGAAGAAGTTTGAAGTGAGATTTCTCTTACTTACTCGTCTGAGAGGATGGGAACTACTTACTCACTATACCCGATAAAAATTAATTCTTTAGATATAAAATGAAAATTAAGAATATAAAATTTAGTGAAAATAGTAAAAATTGTGCTTGCTGAAGTAAATATATTACATTTAAATTATAGAAAGATAATTATATAATGAGTCTAGAAAGAGGGAATTGCATGAAAAAAGTTAAATATCTGACATCATTTTTGGTAATTATGCTTATAATGCTATTTATGACTGCATGTGGTAAGAATACCACCGCAAAACCAAACGAAGCAAATGCGATATATGGTAGTTGGGCTTATACACACGATAAGGAGACGGCTATAGCAGTATTTCATAAAGATGGTACCGCACAGTATGAAGGTAAGGACTATTCCTTCGAATGTGACAGTCAATTTATTAAGTTAAAGGATAAAGACGATAAGATAATAAAACTTCGCTATGTACTGAATGATGAGGGAATGTATCTATATAGTAATAATACATATACCTTTAGTGGTAAAGGGGAGCCAAATGGGCTGGTAGGTGAATGGTCCTGTGCAGAAAAAAACTGGTCTTACTCCTTTACTGAGGCGGGAACATTCATGGAGGATGGTTTCTTTTCCGGGAACTATACAGTAGATGATGAGAATTCGACCTTTAAGCTTGTTTACAAAGATCAGTTTGAAGATACAGTGTGCTATTTTAAGTTAGGCGATAGTAAGCTGCAGATAGAATATCCATGGCCTATGGTTAGAACAAGCAACGAATAACAGAGATGGAAATGTGATTTGGACTTAAGAGTAAGAGACATACGACAAAAATCCGGATGCTTCTAATATACACGGGGTCATATCGCATTAACATAAATAAAATTATTTTATAGGAGGAGTATAATGAAAAAAGCTATTGCATTACTAATGACTATGATGATGCTTGTATCCCTCGCTGCATGTGGGAAAAAAGATTCTAGCACATCTACCGACAATGCTGAACCTACAGCAACCGAAGCTAATACAGCAACTGAAACACCGGAAGCTACCGAAGCACCGGCTGTAAGCGAGAGTGAGCCTGTTAACCTTACTATGTGGTGTATAGCAGTAGAGAGTGACTCAAATCGTCATGCTTATGAAACTGCCATCGCTGATTTCCAGAAAGCACATCCGGAAATCAACCTCAAATGGGAAGCTACCCAAAACCAGGATTATAAGACTAAGATTAAAGCTGCCGCTGCAGCAAATGAATTACCAGATATCTTCTTCACATGGGGAGGCGGTTTCCTTAGAGAATTTGTTGATGCTGGACGTGTATATTGCTTAGATGATGCATATGCTAATTATGCTTCTGAATTGCAAGATAAATTCTTAGTAAACCACAAATATGACGGCAAGCTATATGCTGCACCAACAAATTACAATGTTGTTGCTATGTTTGCTAACAAGGAATTATTAAAACAAGCAGGTTTCGATCAAGTTCCTGGTACATATGAAGAACTGATAGCTTGTTGTGACGCTCTTATTGCAAAGGGAATTATTCCTTTTGGTTGTTCAGGTAAAGAGACTTGGTGTGTTACCGAATATCTTGAGTCTATGATCGAAAAGAGCGTTGGTGCTACTGCACTTACTGATATGTATCTTGGTAAAACTCCATGGAATAACGAAGGAGTTATCAATGCAGTTAACAAATTCCAAGAAATGATTAATAAGAAGTACTTTGATCCAGAAGGAATTGCACTTAGTAATGATGAGGTGAAAGCAAACTTCATATCAGGAAAATACGCTTTCTATATTAATGGTACATGGAACTGTGCAAGTTTTGTTGACATAGCTGATAAGGTTCAAGTTGCTGAGTTCCCAGTTATTGATTCTACCAAATCTCAATTGGGCGAACTTATTGGAGGTCCTAGTGATTCACTTGCTGTTTCAGCAAATTCTAAGAATCCTGAGATTGCTGCAATGGCTGCACTTGAACTTGCTAAAGGCGTTTGCCACTATGGTTACCTTGATGGTAATGGACTTCCAGCATGGACACCTGATTATGACACAAGTAATCTTAACCCTTTAACACTAGCAGTTGCTGAAATTATGAATAATTCAAAGCAGAGTGTTCTTTTTGGTGATGGTATTCAGTCTGCTGATAATGCAAACATTTATCTTGACTATGTAAATCAGATTTATGCTTCTGCAATTGATGGTAAGGCATTTGTTGAAGGCCTTGATAAAGACCTTAAAAAATAATTATGGGAAGTATTTGTTAATATAAGTAATATGAATGGAGCCATAAAAACCATTAGGTTCTGATTCAATAAAAAAAAGAAGCGGTTTCCCAACGATTGTCTGGATCAAAATCATCTGGGAACCGCTTCTTATCTATTAGGGAAGGAATCAAGATGAAAAAACTATACAGTAATAAACTAACAATTATTCTTTTTATTCTCCCTGCGCTGATTCTTTTTCTTTTCATTCTTGTGGCACCGATATTTATGTCGGGCTATTACAGCTTATTTGATTGGAACGGCTTTGGAAATAAGACTTTCATTGGATTAGAAAATTATAGTGAATTGTTTACTAGCAATTCGATAGGCTTTGTAAAAGCACTGGGCAATGCGTTGCTTTTGGCATTGCTTTCGGTAATGATTCAATTGCCACTTGCACTGGGGCTTGCACTTCTTCTCGGCAAGGGAAGAAAGGGGGAACGAGGTTTCCTTTCAATTTATTTTATGCCCGTTCTTATATCGACTGTTGTTATCGGTCAACTCTGGTTAAAGATTTATAATCCATCATATGGAATCCTTAATGTAATGCTGCGATCTCTTGGCCTGGATAGTCTGGCAAAGATTTGGCTTGGAGAAATAACTACCGCGCTTGGTGCTACTTTCGTACCTGTTTTATGGCAGTATGTTGGTTATCATATGCTACTAATGTTTGCTGGTGTAAAGAGTGTTCCTATCGAGTATCGTGAGGCAGCAATGATAGATGGAGCAAGAGAGTGGCAGGTAAACCGTTATATTGTTTTACCATACATTAAGCCAATACTGAAGATTAGCACAATATTTGCTGTTACAGGCTCCCTTAAGTCTTTTGATTTAATATATGTTTTAACTAATGGCGGACCGTTACACGCAACTGAAGTTCCTAGTACTCTGATGATAAGTATGTTGTTCCTGCGTAATAGATATGGTATGGGCAGTACGATTGCTTTCCTTCTCATCGTGTTGTGCTTCACATTTGCTATAATTATTGGCCGCATATTTAGGGATAAGGAGGATTAACAACATGAAAAAAGGTGATATCTTTCTGGATCAAAAGAAAAAATCCAGACATCAGAGTGAATCCTTCCAGAATAATGGAACTAAGGGTAAAGAGATTTGGGTATATATAGTATTTGGTATCTGGGCACTCATTAACCTGTTCCCCGTATATTGGATGTTTACCTTCTCACTCAAGAGCAACGAAGAAATATTTGGTACAAATGTTGCTGGTCTTCCGAAAGAGTGGTTGTGGTCAAACTATGAAAAAGCATTAAGTGTAGGACACATTGGTAAATACTTTTTAAATAGTACTATTATTGCCATTGTGACCATTGCAATAGTTATGTTGTTTTCACTTATGGCGACTTTTGCCCTGACTAGATTTATTTGGAATGGAAGAAAGCGTATGAACTCATTTTTTATGCTAGGATTAACGATTCCTATTCATGCGGCAATTGTGCCCATTTATGTTACTCTTTCAAAACTGCATTTGCTCAATACTTACTTTGCACTTATTATTCCCTACGCTGCTTTTTCATTAGCAATGGGAATACTTATTTGCACAGGTTTCATGCAAGAATTACCGATCGATCTTGATGAGGCAGCGTGTATCGATGGCTGTAATACATGGGGTATTTTCTTTAGAATCATAGTGCCACTGATGAAGCCGGCTGTGGCAACGGTGTCAATTTATACTTTCCTGCAGTGCTGGAACGAGCTGATGTTTGCGAATATCTTTATTAGTGATTCTGTGCACAAAACACTACCAGTCGGCGTGCAGGCTCTTTCTGGACAGTACACGACGGATTGGGGACCTATTGGTGCGGCGTTGGTTTTAGCAACATTCCCTACACTAATATTCTATATATTCTTTAGTAAGAAGATTCAAGATAGCTTTATTGCAGGAGCAATTAAGGGCTAGTGGTAAGTTAATATTTTTTTAGATGGGTTTCGGACTATGCTTGAGTAGCTTTATACACAACAGAGTCGGAGACCCGTTGTAATATTTACTATTTACTTTATGATTTTGAAAATATCAGCTTTGGATAACCTGGATGTATCGTGTTGAAAATAAAGAGCAGGTGTGATACGATATCAAATGTAAAGTATGGGTAAAAGTAGCATTTACATAAATATACGTGGTTGAGGTGTAGAAATGAGGTATGGAGGCAATGAATTAAAACGCGATATTAAAATGTCGCTACAGCACAAGGCCCTGTTAATGCTTATTATTCTGTTGCTATTTTTTAGTATTATGTTTTTGATAACAACCTCTATCATAATTAAGAAAACGGAAGATGATTTCAAAGCAAGAACATCGGAGACGGCGGTCAACAATGTGGTGTCCACCATCAGAGCAAGTTTGGTGAACTACAATTATTTGACACGTCTGATTATGCTCAATGACAGAGTCGTGAGCTATTTAAAAACTGACAAAACAGATAGAGAAAAGAGATATGATGCACGAGAGGGTATAAATGAAATACAAAGTTTATATAGCTATATTGATTCTGTATATATCATCCGTAACGATGGGGAGCATGTAAGTACAGGAATAGGTGAATATTCTGTTGATATAAATGACGCAGAGCGTTCTAATATATTGGATGCACGTGGTGCCATAGTTATTTCAATTAATGGCAACGGCACAATTAGAAAAAAAAGAAGTAAACCATTGCTTACTATGTCACGTGCAATATATGATATTAATTCACAAAAGCTTTTGGGTATGCTAATGATGAATATATCAGGGGATGTGTTTGATGATGCGCTTGCGTTACAGAATTCCAGCGGAATGTGTATACTTGATTGTAATGCTACACTTCTATGTGGGAATGAAGAAATCGGTGCATTGTATGACAGTGACTACGATAGTAATAGTATAGTTTATAAGAGTATTCGTTTAGATGGCGAGAGAAAGACTTTGACCGGCAAACTGGCGATAAAACCGCTCGTGGTTTTGTGTGTCAGTGGTAGGGGAGCAGAGCCACTACCTAGAGATACCTTATTTGCGTTGATGATCACTCTCATAGCATTTATCCTGTCGGCGTTTGTTTGTGCTTGGTTTATTACAGTGAATATTGCAAGGCCTATTAGGAATCTAAGCGAAGCAATGGAGCGTACGAGATCATCAGGGTGGCTTAAGAAGATTGATACCAAAATGCCGAACAACGAAATTGGTAGGTTAGCTGAAAGCTACAATAGCATGATAGAATATCTTAACGAGCTGTTCTATCGCCTGCTGGCGAATGAAAAGAATGTGCAGAAGGCAGAGATACGTGTGCTCCAAGAGCAGATAAAGCCACATTTCCTTTATAATACATTAGAAACCATTAGCTATATGGCAGTGCAGGAGAATGCAAGCAAAGCGCATGATGCACTGGAGACACTAGGCAGTTTTTACCGCAATTTCCTTAGTAAAGGTGATCGCGAGATACCACTAAAGCGTGAGCTGCGCATTACTCAGGATTATCTCTCTTTGCAAAAGCTTCGGTATGGAGATATATTTGAGGATGAATATATCCTTGACGATAGTACACTCGACTACATGATACCTAAGCTGATACTTCAACCGCTTGTGGAAAACTGTATTTACCATGGAGTGCGTCTCAAGGGAGAAAAGTGCGTTATTCGCATCACTACCTGTATGGAAGAGAATGGCATGCGTATAAATGTGTACGATTCCGGTGTTGGCATGAGCCCTGAGCAGATAAAGAACGTACTAGAAGCAAGCGAGAAAGATGATATTAAGGTGCTGTCTGGCTTTGGCCTACGCGGAACCATCAATCGAATACGTTATTACTATGACTGTGACAATGTAGTACAGATATATAGTGAGCCTGGCGAGTATACGGAAATTGAGATCTACATTCCCAAGATGAGGAAAACAAAAGGAGAGGGGGAAGAATGATGTACCGAGTTATGATCATAGACGACGAGATGTCTGCTCGTAGGCTACTACAGGTTTCCATAGATTGGCAATCTCTTGATATGGAATTGGTGGGTGAGGCAGCGAGCGGTATAGAAGCGATTAACATCATTGATGAGTTGCGGCCAGACGTTGTGTTTGTTGACATTTCCATGCCTTTTATGAATGGGATAGAATTTATAGAAGTTGCAACGAAGCGATATACAGACTTGATGATTGTTGTTTTGACAGGATTTGATGATTTTGAGTATGCACGTCAGTGTGTTCGTCTACCGGTGGTAGAGTATATGCTTAAACCGATTGTACGGCAAGAGGTGAACGAGGTGTTAATCAAGATAAAAGAAAAACTTGATAAAAACAATACTCGTACACAGGAGATTGGACATGAAATTACTCCGTCTGATATCGAGAAGATAATGCAGTATTTACGCGATAATTTTACCGATTCTAATATTAACTTAACCTCTGTGGCTCAGCATTTTGGATTTAATCCTAGCTATCTTAGTCGGAAATTTAAGCAGGAAACAGGAAAGACCTTTGTCGAGTTTCTGAACAAGTGCCGGATGGAACGGGCAATCGTGCTTGCAGGAACAAGTAAGAAAATGTTCTGTACTGCCAATGATGTCGGCATCCCTGACCCGAACTATTTTGGACGTTGCTTCAAAAAATATACAGGCAGCAGCTATTCGGATTATGTAAGCTCACATACCCCACGGTAAACTTTTTCGTAGTATGGTATTTTACAATCATCCAAATAATACCGCAGAAACGGCATGTTGAAAGTGTGTATTGTTGTACATGCCAAGGCTCCTAAATTAGAGATATACCCTGCCCTTGATAGGCAAGTTGTCGAGCTTTGGTTGCCAATAATCATTTAGATATAAGAACAGCAAAATGTAAATCTACAATTGTAAAAATAACTCATCTCGATGTAATGAAGATCCGTGCGTAGACTGGTAAGTTAGGAAACTAGCTTTTTAATAGAAGATTAAAAAGTACGCGTTACATGAATGATAATAATCATTTGTAACGCGTACTTTAAGGGTATATTCAAATAGTTATCAGATTATCTTTGTACACGGCCGGAAGCATCTCCACCAGCAAGTTTTGTAACTTCATCAACGGATACCTGATTAAAATCTCCTTCAATACTATGTTTTAAACAACTAGCAGCAGTCGCGAATTCGATTGTTTTTTGTGAGTCATAATTATTTAAACAAGCATAAATCAAACCAGCTCCAAAGGAATCGCCACCGCCAACACGGTCAACAATATGCATCAAATATTTTTTACTGAAGAAGAAATCAGAACCGTCGTATAACATACTAGCCCAATTGTTATCATTAGCGGAAAGAGATTCTCTTAATGTTATAGCCACCTTTTTAAATCCAAATCGCTCAACCAATTGTTTTGCAACATCTTTATATCCTTCATGATTCACTTTACCAGTGGTTACATCCGTATCAGTTGCTTTGATCCCAAATACATCACTAGCATCTTCTTCGTTTGCTATGCAAACATCAACATATTGACAGAGTTCTGCCATAACCTTACCAGCTTTTTCTTTTGACCATAACTTGTTTCTGTAATTTAAATCACAACTGATTGTAATGTTCTTTTCTTTTGCAGCTTTACAAGCTTCCAAACAAATTGCAGTTACATTATCACCAAGAGCTGGTGTAATGCCTGTAAAATGGAACCATTGGGCACCATCAAAAATTTGATCCCAATTAAAATCGGAAGTAGTAGCTGTTGCAATAGAAGAGCCTGCTCTGTCATAAATAACTTTAGAAGGTCTTTGACTAGCACCTTTTTCTAGAAAGTAGATACCAACACGTTCACCACCGCGGGTTATATGAGTAGTATCAACACCAAAACGACGTAGAGCATTAATACCTGCTTGACCAATCTCATGTTTTGGTAATTTGGTAACAAATCCTGCATTGATTCCGAAATTAGCAAGACTTACAGCAACATTCGCTTCGCCGCCACCATAGGTTGCTCCATATTGTTCTGCCTGTACAAATCTGTAATAGCCTTCAGGTGCAAGACGCAACATAATTTCACCAAATGTGATTACTTTTTTTGACATTGAAATACCTCCTAAATTATTTTTGGAATAAGTGTAGTGCAAATCCACCAAACTCATCTTTTAGATATATTGTCTTTAGGTTACCTTTATCATCATATCTAGCGGTATCCATGTTAAATTCAAAACCACGTAAATTTAAGTGGAATACAGCACGATCTATATAATTCGTTCTTATAGCAATATGGCCATTTGTTCCTAAAAAAGGAGATTTTAATAATTCTAGGCCAGTTCCTGCAAAAATTGAACCAGTGCCAACTTTCTTTTTAAATCCTAGCATAGTATCAAATACATCTGCTAATTCATCTGCTTCCGCTTCCGAATTCATATTAAAACCGACATGTTCTATTTTAAATTCTAACATTTTTGATACTGCTTCTTTTGTAAGTTCAGTAATACGATCGAATTCACCATTTGATATTAAGTCGGAATTAACCATCCAGCTTCCACCACAAGCAATAATACGATTATAATCCAAATAAGAATTTAAATTCTTTTCATTGATTCCGCCAGTAGGCATAAATTTTATTTTATTATATGGTGCAGCCATGGCTTTAATCATATTAAGGCCACCACTGGCTTCAGCAGGAAAGAATTTTACAGCATCAAGTCCACATTCTATAGCCTGCTCAATATCACTAGGATTTGTACATCCTGGTAAGATT
The DNA here is from genome assembly GCA_029239975.1 of Anaerocolumna sp. Taxonomy (GTDB): domain Bacteria; phylum Bacillota; class Clostridia; order Lachnospirales; family Lachnospiraceae; genus Anaerocolumna. The sequence goes on along the minus strand of JARBTX010000008.1, from coordinate 86,041 downwards.
AGAATACCTTTTTCAACACAATATTTTACTATTCTCGGGTTAAGTCCGGGACTTACAATGAACTTAGCACCAGCACCTACAGCAGCATCCACTTGTTCGGTTGTAAGAACTGTACCAGCACCTACTAACATGTCAGGGTACTCTCTGGTCATAATTCGTATTGCTTCTTCAGCAGCATCTGTTCGAAAAGTAACTTCAGCACAAGGAAGTCCACCATCACATAGGGCTTTTGCTAAAGGGGCAGCATCTTCTGGTTTGTTTAATGCAATTACTGGGACGATTCCCATTTTTGAAAGTTTGTCTAAAATAATATTCATTATAACCTCCTATGGTTTCACAATATGAAACAAAGTTTCACAATAAGGTATTTTTAGTATACATTTCGAAAATATAATTGTCAAGAAATTTAAGATTAAAAAGATATGTTATCCTTGTACTGTTTATGAATCAGTTTACTTGTTGGGATTTATTATATCGCGTATCTTGAAATTTTATGATTGTACTGATAAACTAATCATGTTACTTTACTTCAATCATTTGGCTAAATTTTTATATAGATTAAACTTTGGAGGTATTTATGGAAGAGGGTAGTATAAAAGGTACTAAAAATCCAGTGCAATCCGCAGAACGAATTTTTAGAGTTTTAGAAGTATTGGCAGAAACAGGACCAATTGGAATTATAGATTTAAGTAATCGGCTAGAATTGCATAAGAGTACTGTTCATAGGCTACTCTTATCGTTGATCTGTATGGATTATGTGAAGCAGGATGATACGGGTAAATATTGTCTCACATTTAAAATTGTAAAATTATCAGAGAAAGTGAAAGCAAAAACAGATATCGTTTCAATGGTACATCCATTAATTGCAGAGTTAGCAAATAAATGTAGAGAAACCGTTCATTTTGTTCGAAGAGAAGGAACAGAAGTATTCTATTTAGATAAAGTGGAACCTGTGGATCCGCGTGAAAGTGCAATTCGTATGGCTTCGCAAGTAGGAGTTGCAAGGCCTATGTATTGTTCAGCAGTTGGGAAAGCGATTTTAGCTGAAATGAAAGATGAGGACATTAAATATATCTGGAAAAACAGTATTATTGAAAAGAAAACAGAACATACAATAACCACATTTGAAAAAATTATGATTGAAATAAACGAAATTCGTAGAAATGCTTATGCGCTTGATAATGAAGAAAATGAGCTTGGTGTGCGATGTATTGCGGTTTGTGTTCGTGATCTACATGGTCTCCCGAATAATGCATTCAGTATCTCTGCGCCGGCAGTACTTATGACAGATGATAGAGTGAAGCAATTATCTGTGGATATATTGAAAACGAAAGATACAATACAAAGAATACTGGAACAATAAAAAATTTCAGCTAAACCTATGTATGCCAATATAGAATTAGTTATAGCATAATCGCAGATACGAAACGCAATAATGGAATATTTAATCATTACAGTTTCGAACTTTATAAATTGATAATAGAACATTATGAATTAATAATATAACTTATGAAATGAAAATATAACATTATGAATTGATAATATAACATTATAAATTGATAATATAACTTTATAGAATAGTTAATAATAAATGTCAACAAACGTATTAAATTATACGGATTGTTGGCATTTTTGTTATGTTTAAAATAAGTAACAGTAATATTAACTAAAGTTTTCGCTCATATATTTGGTTAAATTAACATGTTGCACAAGTTGATATGATGTGTTAATATGTATACAAATAATTAATTTGTATACAAGTAAAATACATATATACAACAAAATAATGTGTATACAAAAAATGTTATATCATATAAAGGAGGAACAAATGGATATTCGATATTCAGCAAATCAAAAAGATGTAAAAAGATACACAACAAATGAGCTTCGTTCAGAGTTTTTGATACAAAACTTATATGAGGCGAATGAAGTTAAGGCAGTATATTCCCACGTTGATCGTATGGTTACTCTTGGATGTATGCCAACAACTGAAACAGTTTCAATTGATAAAGGAATCGATTGTTGGAAAAACTTTGGAACTCATTACTTTTTGGAACGTCGTGAAATTGGTATTTTTAACATTGGTGGTAAAGGTAGTGTTAAGGCCGATGGAGTAATATATGAAATGGGATATAAAGACTGCCTATATATTGCGAAAGAAACGAAAGAAGTATTATTTTCCAGTGATGATGCAAAAGACCCTGCAAAATTTTATATGGTTAGTGCGCCAGCACACAAGGTATGTAAAACTGCATTAATTCCAATTGAAAACGCAGCAAAACGAGCAGTTGGAGAAGCAAATACATCAAATAAGCGAACTATCAATCAATTTATACATCCAGATGTATTAGAGACCTGTCAATTATCCATGGGTATGACAGTATTAGAGGCTGGTAGTGTTTGGAATAGCATGCCATGTCATACACATGAACGTCGTATGGAAATATATATGTATTTTGAAGTGCCAGAAGATAATGTTGTATTTCATATGATGGGTGAACCACAAGAAACTCGTCATCTCGTTATGAAAAATGAAGAAGCTGTCATTAGTCCTAGTTGGAGTATTCATTGTGGAGCAGGAACTTCTAATTATACATTTATATGGGCAATGGGTGGAGAAAACCAAGCCTTTGATGATATGGACAATATAATAAAAACAGAACTTAAATAACGATCTTTGCTTATTCAAAAGGGATAAGTTAGATAATATATGTGAGAAGAGGATAAAATTATGAAGAAAAGAATTTTAGCAGCAATTTTAGCAGGAGCTATGGTATTGTCATTAGCAGGATGTGGAAAAGCTTCAACTGGAGATAATGGACAAGGTGGAGCTGGAAAAACAACAACTTTAAAATTAGCATTTAATCAGTCAGAGAATCACCCACAGTACAAAGCATTAGCTGAATTAAGTAAAGAACTAAAAGAAGCAACAAACGGAGCATATGAGATTGAAATAAGTCCGAATGAACTTCTTGGTTCACAAAAAGATGCGTTTGAATTAGTTCAAAATGGTACGATACAAATGGCAATGGTAGCTAATTCAATTGTTGAAAATGTAAATAGTGATTTTGCAGTTCTTGGATTACCATATGCATACGATAGCATTGAACATCAGAAAAAAGTATTTACAAGTGGTATTCTAGACGATATTTTTACAAGTACTACTGCAAATAAATTTAACGTATTAGCAGCATTTACCGCAGGTTCTCGTTGTGTTTATACTGATAAGCCAATTACAAAACCAGAAGATTTAGCTGGATATAAAATCAGAGTTATGGAAGCACCTACTTCAATCGCTATGTTAAATGCTATGGGTGGTGTTGCAACTCCTATGGCACAAGGTGAAGTATATACTGCAATTCAACAAGGTATCATTAATGGTGGAGAAAATAATGAAATTACTTATGCAGATTTAAAACATTATGAAGTAGCTCCATTTTTCTCTTACACAAGACATCTTATGATTCCAGATTTATTAGTAATCAATGCAGATACACTTTCCGGTATGAGTGAAGAAAACCAGAAGATTTTAAAAGATCTTTGTAAAGAATATACAAATCGTGAATTCGAACTTTGGAATGAACAAATAGAAACAGCTATTGAAACTGCAAAAGCAGGCGGAGCAACATTTACAGAAGTTGATATTACTCCATTCCAAGAGGCAGTTCAACCTGTTATAGCTGATGTTGTAGGTAAGAGCGAAAACGCTAAGGCATTATATGACCAAATTAGAGCTTTAGCAGAATAACATTATTTTGCAAATGGATTCAAAGCAGATTCTCTGAGAATCCATTTGCAATCATCAATAGAAGAGAGGTATTTTGATGGACTCTATCAAAAGAATTTTAGATAAAACGATCGAATGGATTTGCGTTATTCTATTGTCATTAATGACTATATTAGTAACCTATCAAGTTATCGTACGTTATTTTTTTAATAACCCTAATGCTTATACAGAAATTATTTCTAAGTATATGTTTGTTTGGTTAATTATGTACGGTTCTGCTTATGTATTTGGATTACGCGAACATATGAATATTGCAGTAGTGCGAGAAAAAATGCCTGCAAAAGCAAGGATTATAATTGAGATTATTAGTGAAGTTATTATTGTATTGTTTACTGTGGGTGTTTTAGTGTATGGTGGATTTAAACAAATGGCTGATCAGATGGTACAGTTGGACGCAACATTACAGATTCCTATGGGAGTAATTTATTCTGCAGTACCAATAAGTTCTTGCTTTATTATTTTTTATTTTCTATTTAATGAAAGAAATCTATTACGTGAATTCAAAAAAATTAATGTGAAAGGGGGATTATAATCATGAGTGAAGCAATGATTATAGGGTTGGTGCTTTTAATTGGTGTTGTAGTTATGTTGGTTATGGGAGTACCAATTAGTATTAGTATTGGTGCAGCATCAACTATAGCAATGTTATTAATTCTTCCTTTTGAAAATGCTATGACGACTTCATCACAAAAAATATTCTCTGGTGTGAATTCGTTCTCATTACTAGCTATACCGTTTTTTATACTAGCGGGTAACATTATGAATAATGGTGGTATTGCAATAAAACTAGTAAATTGCGCAAAGGTTTTAAGTGGAAGGATGCCTGGCGCGTTAGCACAGACCAATGTTGTGGCAAATATGCTTTTTGGAGCAATCAGTGGTTCGGGAGTTGCAGCGGCAGCAGCGATTGGCGGTACATTAGGACCATTAGAAGAAAAAGAAGGATATTCAAAAGAATATATTGCAGCAGTTAATATTGCATCTGCACCAACTGGAATGTTAATTCCACCAAGTAATACAGTAATTGTATATTCAACTGTTGCAGGTAGTGTATCTGTCTCAGCATTGTTTATGGCAGGATATATTCCAGGAATTATCTGGGGACTTGGTGTTATGTTAATAGCAGGAATTATGGCTGCAAAACGTGGCTATAGAGCAAATGAAAAACTTACTTTATCAGTAGCAATCAGAACAATTATAGAAGCAATTCCTAGTTTACTACTTATTATAATAGTAATTGGTGGTATCTTAAAAGGTGTTTTTACTGCAACAGAAGGTTCCGCAATTGCAGTTGTATATTCTTTAATATTAAGTTTTATCTATCGATCACTAAAAGTAAAACAATTGCATAAAATTTTACTTGATAGTGCTAAGATGACTGCTATTGTTATTTTTATGATAGGTGTTTCTTCCATCATGAGTTGGCTTTTAAGCTTTACTCATATTCCAGCAATTATATCAAGTGGCTTAATTGGGCTAACAGATAACAAAATAGTAATATTACTTCTTATGAATGTGATTTTACTTATTGTTGGTACTTTTATGGATCCTACACCAGCAGTATTAATCTTTACGCCAATTTTTCTTCCAATATGTACAAGTTTTGGTATGCATCCAGTTCATTTTGGTATCATGATGGTATTTAATCTATGTATCGGAACAATTACACCACCAGTAGGTCCAATCTTATTTACAGGATGTAAAGTGGCAAATGTAAAAATTGAAGAAGTGTTTAAGACTTTAATACCTTACTTTATAATTACTATAATATTATTGTTATTAGTAACGTATGTTCCAGAATTGTCTATGACAATTCCTGAAAGACTTGGATTAATTAAATAAAATATAGAAATAAGGAAGGGATTTAATATGGAAATGAATCAATTTTCGTTAGAAGGAAAAATAGCATTAATTACAGGAGCATCCTATGGAATAGGTTTTGCTATTGCAAGTGCTTATGCGAAAGCAGGTGCAACTATTTGTTTTAATGATATGAAACAAGAGTTAGTCGATAAAGGAATCGCTTCCTATCAAGAACTTGGAATAAAAGCATATGGTTATGTATGTGATGTAACAAATGAAGATATGGTAACTGAGATGATTGCAAAGATTGAGCAAGAAGTAGGTGTAATTGATATTCTAGTAAATAACGCTGGAATTATCAAAAGAATTCCAATGTGTGAAATGACGGCTGCTGACTTCAGACAAGTTATTGATGTTGATCTTAATGCACCATTTATATTATCAAAAGCAGTTATTCCAAGCATGATTAAAAAAGGTCATGGTAAAATCATCAACATATGTTCCCTTATGAGTGAGCTTGGACGTGAAACAGTATCTGCTTACGCTGCAGCAAAAGGTGGTTTAAAGATGTTAACGAAAAACATCTGCTCTGAATATGGTGCTTCAAACATTCAATGTAATGGTATTGGACCAGGATACATTGCTACACCACAAACAGAACCTTTACGTGTAAAAGGAAATCCTTTTAATGATTTTATCATTGCAAAAACACCTGCAGGACGTTGGGGAACACCGGAAGATTTAATGGGACCAGCTGTATTCTTAGCTTCTGATGCATCAAATTTTGTAAATGGACATGTGTTATATGTAGATGGAGGTATTTTGGCTTATATTGGTAAGCAACCGGAATAAGTCTATACTATAGTATTATCCTTGGAGCAAAGAATGATTAAATTCTTTGCTCCTACTCGATTTTCAGATCTATTATATGAAAGCGATTATACCAGAGTTTATGTCGTATTATATGCACTCTGAAAAGGATGGTTATGATTAATATTAAGAATCTTTTAACGTATAAAGTTGTTTATGAGTATGAATTTGTACGGATGAATAATTTTATAAAATTAATAAGGTTTTTAAAAAGATGATTGTTAGGATTAACCAAGTGTGATAAAATACCTAAGATAGGAGAGTGTATAAAGTATGAGTAAATCGGAAACTAAAAATCTTAGTTACGTAGTTTATGAAGAGTTAAAAAGTGAGATTCTTGGTTTGGAGTTAGTTCCCGGACAAGCAATTAGTGAAAATGAAATCTGTAAGAAATTTAATGTATCGAGAACACCGGTAAGGGATGCATTGTGGCGTCTTCAGGAACAAGGTTTTGTTGCAACAATGCCATATCATGGTACATATGTAACAAAATTAAATATGAGTGAAATAAAACAGTTGATTTATATGAGAATAGCAGTTGAAACGAACGTAATATGCGATTTTATAGATATTACTACTCCTATGATTTTAGAAGATGTACGTTACATGATTCGAAAACAAGAAGCAATTATATTAGAAAAAGATTTTACACCAGAAATGTTTTATCAACTGGATTTACAGATGCATGCAGTCTGGTTTGAAGTGACCGGCATGATGAAAATATGGGAAATCATACAAGATGCACAGGTGCATTATACAAGATTTCGAAAACTTGATTTTGAAACCGAAACTAATTTTGCTCGAATTATTAAAGATCATAAAAGAATATTTGAAATGATACAAAACAAAGACAAAGTTGGATTAGCTGAAGTGTTGAAAGAACATTTAAGTTATAGTATAGAACGTATGAAACCTCATATTGAAATAAATTACAAAGACTATTTTGAGGATAGTTTTGAAGCATAGGTATACCCCTATGTTGTTACAAAACATTTGAATGTTTTCAGAATATAAAATCATAAAATCAAATAAGGCAATCATCACCACAGGGTGGTGGCTGTAGAAAAATGTAAAAAACCTTCCGATACTTTCCAAAGTAAAGGGAAGGTTTTTTACGTTATAATAATTAGGTTAAAAAAGAGGACGCAAGTTCTCTTTTTTTTAATGTAAGCTTTTCAATTTATTGACTCCTTCTATACGCAGCAGGAGTCATATCCACTTTTTTTCGGAATTGGCGATAGAAGTGTACTTCATTTGAGTATCCGCACATCTCAGAGATTTGTTCAATGGTCAGGTTCGTTGTTTTTACCAAATTCTTTGCATATTCCATTCGTATATTGATTAAGTCGCATTGAAAAGAGATTCCAAAGATGGTTGTATATAAATGTTGGAAGTAGGAAGCACTGATTCCTAATTGTTCCGAAATAATTTTTGGTGAATATTTTTCATAAGGTGCTGCCTGCAGGGTAAGTCTTACATTTTGTAATTTGGTATAATAGGGGCTGTTAATGTGAGAGATATTCTTTTCCTGATAGGCAAGTATTAAATTATTAATGAGTACATGAAAAAGCATACTTACATTATCATATCGATATTTTTCCGGAGTATAGTTTCTTTCCCATAAGATTTGTTCTATATATAAAGTGAATTTTGATGGATTGCGCAAAGAAAAAACCACATTAAAAATAATTCCCGAGCTTTTAAAGAATTGATCATCAGAACATTCAAAATGCATCCAATCGTCAGCATATTCCCCATCAGGATTATAATATTGGTACGGTGTATTGCGGTCAATAATAACAGCACTGCCTGGTTCTGCAACAAAGGTTAAACCATCAATCTCAAAAATGCCATGTGTCTTAATGATAAGTAATAAATAGTTATTTAAACCCTTAGGCCGGGACATTAAAAAGGTTTTCGGGTGCCTTGCATTATATCCTCCGTTGGTTACAGTAAACATAGGTATCCTCCATAAATAATAGCAGAAAAGGTTAGTATATAACATTATAAGCTATTAATTTGTATATTTCAATTAGGTATAATAGAAAACATAATACTGCAAAATGATCTATTGGTAAAATTGGGTCTAGGAAGCCTTAATCTTATTACTTCAATAGCATTTTGTACGAACAAAATCACACTAATTATATATTAATATTAAGGAGGAAAGTGTATTGGATCGAGTAAAAGATAAGAATTGGGCAGAAGAGGTAGCAAAGAAAATACGGGAAAAGGTTAGCATTGTAGCAGTCAGGAATCAGAATAAAATACCGTATACTACAGTGGACGGTTTGTTTAATGATATGTCTGTGGAAAATGTTTGTTGGTGGACCAATGGTTTCTGGGGTGGTATGATGTGGCAGCTGTACAATGCCACTAAAGAAGACATCTATAAGGAAAATGCTCTGGATACTGAGAGAAAGTTAGATCAAAACCTGATGAATGCTATGGGCATGGACCATGATAGTGGTTTTAAGTGGTTAACAACAGCCATTGCACATTATCGTCTAACAGGTAACCAGGAATCTCGTAACAGAGGCCTTTTAGCAGCCAACGATTTGGCAGGACGATTTAATCCAGTTGGACGATTTATACGTGCTTGGAATGAAAATGTACCGGGTAAAACCATAGGGTGGGCAATAATCGATTGTATGATGAACCTGCCACTACTTTATTGGGCTTATGAAGAAACGAAAGATCCTAGATTTATGCAGATAGCTACCATTCATGCTGATACAGCTGAAAAATATTTCATAAGGGGAGATGGTTCTGTCAATCATATTGTAGAATTTAATCCTAATACCGGTGAGATGGTTAGAACCTATGGTGGGCAAGGTTATGAAGAAGGATCTTCTTGGACAAGAGGACAAGCATGGGCAATCTATGGTTTTGCTTTAAGTTATATACATACTAAGAATACAAGATACTTAGATGCAGCCAAACGAATTGCAAATTATTTTATCGCTAATATACCAGATAACGGTCTAATCCCAGTAGATTTTAGACAACCACAAGATCCATGGATTGAAGACTCTTGTGCGTCCGTGATTGCAGCCTGTGGATTACTTGAAATCGAAAAATATGTTACAGAACATGAGAAGCATATCTATTATAATAACGCATTAAAATTATTAAAATCACTAGAAGCCAATCGATGTAACTGGGATACGAATACAGATAATATAGTGGAAAACTGCACTGCAGCATATCATGATGAGAAGCATGAATTTGCGATTATATATGGTGATTATTTTTTTATTGAAGCAATATGGAAGTTAACTGGTCAGGAACTATTTATCTGGTAAAACAAAGGAGAGGAGTGGTGAAATAAATGGCATTTCAACCGAAAAAATTAGATTTTACCCTTAGTCCTTATACAGGATTAACCAGAGAGACATGGATAGAGGCTGGTGAGTATTTACTAACAGGTATATTTCAAAATATTAAATCTATAGATGATCCTGTTATCATGCCTAGGAAGGAAACTCATATTTCTTATCCTAGAGAAGATAGTAAGATAGAACAGTTAAAAGCAGAACTTTTTGAAGGATTAGCTAGATCCTTTTTCATTGCAGCACCATTAATTCATATTAATCCTGAGTTAACCATCGATGGTTATAATATTAGAGATTATTATAAGTCACAGGTTTTGAGAGCTTGTACTCCAGGTGATATCAATTCGGTGGGAAGTTATGAAGAACTCCAACGTTTAACAGGGAATAAGCATAGATCATTTCAACAGACAGTAGAAACCTGTGCTTTGGTTATTTGCTTACAAAACTGTAAAGAAGAAATCTGGGATACTTATACGAAAGCCGAGAAAGACATTATAGCTGACTTTCTAACAGGTTATGGCCATGGAAATACAGTTCCGCAGAACTGGCGATTATTCAACATGCTTGATTTGGCATTCCTTTATAAGGAAGGTTATCCTATTGATCAAGATATCATGAGAAATCATGGGCAAGCAATATTAAATTACTATGTGGGTGATGGTTGGTACCGAGATGGTCAATCCTTTGATTACTATTCTTGCTGGGCATTTAATGTTTATGCACCTATTTGGAATCAGTGGTATGGCTATGAGAATGAACCTTATCTAGCAAGTAAGTTTGAAGAAAATTCTAATCAATTGATGGAAACTTATGCAGACTTTTTTGATCGTGATGGTTTCACTAATATGTGGGGTAGAAGCAATATTTATAGAAATGCAGCAACTAGTGCTTTTGATGGGAACTGTATGCTAAATAACTCTGTTGTTAACCCAGGGCTTGCAAGGCGAATTTCGTCTGGTTCTCTGCTTCAGTTTTTAACGAGAGAAGATTTCTTATATAAAGGGGTACCAACCTTAGGATTTTATGGTCAATTTACTCCATTGGTGCAAGGTTATTCTTGTGCGGAATCCCCTTTCTGGTTGGGTAAGGCATTTCTTTGTCTGCATCTGCCAGAAAATCACCCTTTTTGGACTGCAACGGAGAACAACGGAAGCTGGGAAAACCTTGGTGAGAAGGAAACGAAGGTGACAACGTTAAACGGTCCTGCATTATGCTTTTCCAATCATGGTGCTAATGGAGAGACAATTCTTCGTACAGGTAAAGTGGTTAAGAACAATGGTGATGTACATGGAATGTGGAATTACTCCAAGCTAAGCTATAATAGTAAATACCCATGGGAATCAGCTCCAAGTTTAGATGTGGAATCACAGCAGTATGTATTAACGGATCTTGGTTCTAAAAGATATGAGAAATGTAATGTGACCTTCTGGCATGGAGAGAAGGAGAGCGTTCTATATAGAAGACAATTTTTTAACTATGATTTATTTAGAGAGTGTCACTGGATGCAAGCCATCAATTTAGCAGATTTCGTAGTTCCAAACGGAATTGTTCGGATTGATAAATTAAGACTCTTTCAAGCACCAATCTCGTTGACCATTGGAGCCTATGGATTTCCAGACAATGGGACAGAAATAATTCGTTTAGAAAATGGAAATGCAAAAGCAATTATTTTAAAAGGTCATGACTTTAATGGAAAAGAGAAGCAATTGGCTATGACTATATATGATGGTTGGGATGAGATTAACTTCCTTCCTAGTACAGGAACCAATCCGGATTCTGAAAAGTCCATTGTGGCGTATGCGAAACTTACCAGGGAAAAAAAGTATGGTTATGAACCTTATGTTTTAATCTCTCAGGTAATTACAAAAGAGAGCCTAGAGGATTTCACAAAAGATGAGATTTTCCCAATTCATTCCATAGAGTATACTGATAAAGAGAACTGTGGAGGTTTTGGACCTATTCATATTACGATGAAAGATAAGAGTAAAAAGGTAATAGAGTTTGAAGGAATGGAAGGAAATCTGCAGTTATAAAATCAAAAAAATTAATTATATATTACAATAAGCACTCTATCTGAGAATGGTAGAGTGCTTATTAATAATTTCAATAAAAAAACATTTGGTGAAAATATATTAATTAATGGCGGCGTCTTCTATCAAATAATTGTCTTAAGAATAAAAGTCTGATGATATCTCTTATATTAAAGTCGCGGAAACGGCGGCGACGACGGCGGAATCTAAAGTCCCTATCCCTACCCATAAAGCCATCAAAAGGCATTTGTTGAGACATAACATCTTCCATATTGAATCCGTAATAATTATCCTGCTCATACTTATTTAGAATACTATCAATCATATCGTCCCATGCACTAAGAGACTCGTCTCCGTTCATATTGTTTTCTGCTATATAATATCTGATATCTTCTTCTAACATTGCATATAATTCAGGATAATTAGCAGCAAATTCACCAAGTTCCATACTTAACTCCTTATTTTTTTATCATTTAATATTAATTATATGACAAATTTCTAATAGAGTTCAGATTTTACGTTTGATTTTTGAATTAAAAGTAAAATATAATTTAATTTTGTCCAAATAGGTCAAGAAAATATGATATAACCAATCTGGTACAATTAATGTGTTGCGAAATATTATTTTAAACTGCTATAATGTGTTAGGATATAAGGTTACATTTAGTAATAAAAATTCGGAGGAACAATTGGGAATGAATAAAAAAGATGGTAGGCTTCATCTAAAATTATATATCACTATGATATTTTGTGTAGTCATAGCTATCTTTTTAACATCAACGATTCTTTATGTTAATTTCCAATCCATTCTTATGAAACATGAATATAAAGCGAAACTTGAAAAGATGGAAAATGAGTCAGCGCGTATCACAAAACTGTCTAATATAGCTTTAAGTACATTATTTCAAATATATAATGATATTTCTATAAAAAAGTTACGTACCTTTGCGAGTGTTGATGCTATTGATGAAAACACAGCCTTCATACAATTACGTTATTATTTAGCTACCGTTCCTAATGTGGATTCCATATATATCTATAATAGGAACAATAATAGAATCTATAGTGTTACCAACGAATCAGATTTAGTTCGGCCATGGAGAGTGGATTATGATAAAAACGATGGCGAATTTTTTGATCAATCGGCTGTTCATATGATCAATAATTGTACTGAATATTTACCATTTATTCCAGTGCCAAGATATTATCAAGTAAATGATACTTATACTAAGAATGTATACTCATATATGATGTATAATACATTTAATAATAGCAATCGTAGTGATGTTGTTATGCTAAACTTGGAATCCGAATACCTTTTTCAAGAAGAAAATCAAGATGATTTAAATGGTACCTCTTTGGTGGTAGATCAGAATGATACAGTGATATATTCTAATTCGGATCAGTTTTTAGTAACAGAGAAGCTTCAACGTTATTTTGATCCTGAGAGAAAAACCTGGAAGGAAGAGTCTGGATACTTTCTAACGGAAATCGATGGTAACAAGTCAATTGTTATATTTACAAGTGAAGACAAGCATCATTGGAGATATATCAGCATAATTGATTACCATATCTTATTGGCTCAGGTGAATAAGATGCAGGCAATCTGTATCATGATAACTATATTAATTGCATTAGTTGGTGGATTAGTAGCACATATCTTTTCAAAGAAATTAAGTTTGCCAATTCAATCTTTGTCTATGGATGTGAAAAATCTACAAAGTGAAAATCGTCAATTAGAGATGGTATCGAATAAAAGGAAGCTAGTGGAATTATTAGAAAACGGTGGACAGGATAGCAAAGGAAATCGTAAGACGGGAAGAGATTTACTATCGTTAGTGGGTATGGAATTCTCTAAAGAAAATAAATTAATTTTATTATGTCTACATGTAGATAGGCATAAAACATTATTAGAGACGAACAGTGCGTCAGATATACAGGCATTTAAATTTGCTGCATTCAATATATTAAATGAATTACTGGGTGAAAAGGCGAAAACATATTATTTAGATATGGGAAATGATAAAAGTTTGATGATCTTAAATGTAGGTACCACCATATCCAAAGAATATATGGAAACTCAAATCAATCAAATGCAACATACTATAATGGATTACTTTTCTATATCTATATCGGTTATTGTAAGTAATACAGAAGAAGAACCAGATAAATTATATTCCATGTATGAAAATATAGAAGAAACGTTATCAAAAAGTATCTTCTATGGAGAAGCTTATCATAAATTCCTATCTGAGTTTGAAGTAAAAACAGATTATCATTATGAATATCCTGATCAAAAAGAGAAGCAATTGATGGAAAGTTTGATGTTAGGTAAAGCAGATGAAGCTAAAAAAATTTATCAGGATATCATAACACAAACGTACCAGTATCCTATTATCATTTATAAAATGGCAATCAGTCGTTTAATATTTGCTATAGACAACGTTGTTAGAATAATTAAAAAGAATAGTACAGAAACTTCTTTTGTAGGATTTTTTGCTCTTTCTAATCTTATGGAGGAAGTCGATACGATAGAAATAAGAAATGAGAAATTCTATGAGTTATTTGATCGAATTCAGATTGAAATTGAAAATAGAAAGAATGAGAAACAAGAGCAAATTGTTGGAAAAATCAATCGTATTATAGACGAAAAATATGTAGACGACTTCTTTTCTCTTGACTATCTGGCAGATACAATTGGTATGTCTACGGCATATATGTGTCGAATATATAAACAGTATACAGGGAGTACAATCATTGATGTATTAGCAGGAAAACGAATGAATAAGGCAAGAGAATTATTAATTAGTACAGAATTGTCAGTAAATGAGATTGCTAGTAAGGTTGGCTATACGAATTCCACATATTTTTACAGAGTGTTTAAGAAAGAAAATGGTGTAACACCCAATGAATTTCGTAAAAAATAATTATACTTTTAAGTAGAGAGTGTTCATAATACTCTCTATTTTTTTGACCATAATCATCTAATTGGATTCATTTACATTGAAAAATAACGTAATCAAATAGCTAAAATACAAAAAAATATAGTTATATCAAAATAGTACACTACAAAAAGTATGAAATGGAGATGAAAAACAAGATTTGAAAGTATACACGGATTTAAAATTAGACTACAATCAACCTAGCTTAAATGACATGGGGGATGCTTATTGGAGACAGGAAGTAAAGAAAGCAAAGTTTACTTAAGAGTATCAATTACAATTATAGTTTGTGTTGTTATTGCTATATTAATCACATCGTCAATTCTCTATGTAAACTTTCAATCAATTTTAATGAAACATGAGTATGAAACCAATCTCGATAAGATGGAAAGTGAAGAAGCGCAGAGATTACAATTATCTAATATTGCATTAAATACGCTATATCAGATTTATAATGATATCTCAATAACAAAGCTGCTCACCTTCCCAAAAATTAATCCTATTGAGGCGAGTGCAGCATTTCTTCAGCTACGTTACTATCTAGTAACCATACCAAATGTAGATTCTATTTATGTATATAACATGAAAAACAATAGAATTTATGATGTATCCAATGAAAGTGAGTTGATAAGACCTTGGAATGCAGATTATTATACGAAATCTAATTTTTATGATTCATCGGCAGTTGCGATGATTGAAAATTGTACAGATTATATCCCATTTATTGCAGTACCAAGATATTATCAGGTAAATAATAATACCACAAAATGTGTTTACACTTATATGATGTATGATATCTTCAAAAACAGTAATCAAAGAAATGTAATAATGCTAAATTTGGAGTCAGAATATTTGTTTCAAACAGAGAAGTCAGTGGATACGAGTGCTATTTCACTTGTAGTGGATAAGACTGGTAAGGTGATATATTCTAACTCCGAAGATTTCAAAGTACTTGATAATGTAAAGGATGAATTTGACTATGAGAACATTATTAATAAAGAAAAATCAGGTTACTTTCTAACCAAAATAAATGGTATGAAGTCGGTTGTTATATACACTCATATGGATAAGTATGGTTGGAGAGATATTAGTATTATTAACTATAATGAATTGTTATCACAAGTTAATAAATTACAATCAATAACAATTTTAATGACAATTCTAATTGCATGTATTGGATTAGTTGTTGCATTTATATGTTCCTTTCGTTTATCAGCTCCGATTCGTGTAATGTCAAGTAATATTAAAACGCTACAAAGGGAAAAACGCCAGACAGAAACCATAACCAAACGAATTAAATTAAAAGAGTTATTGGAAAGTGGTGGGTTGGAAAACGGTGGAAAACTGATAAACGGTGCAGACATGTTAGCAATACTTGGAATACCCTTTACGGAAAACCACAAACTTGTTTTATTATCCATAAATGTAGACAATTACCAGTACTTACTAGAAACATCCAATTCTCAAATTATAAGTACCTATAAGTTTGCAGCTGTAAACATTTTAAATGAGTTACTGGGTGAAAGTGTCTATTCGTATTGCTTAGATATGAGTTTGGATAAAAGTTTGTTATTTATAGTAACTGGTTGTAACGAATCAATAGAAACAATTGATGCCCATATTAAACACATGCAAAGACTAGTAAATGAGTATTTTCAGGTTTCTATGTCCATTGCGTTCAGTAATTTTGAAGAAGACCCAAACAAAATATATCATCAATATGAGCAAATTGAAGAAATATCATCCAGAAGTATCTTTTGGGAAAATGGTAGTATCATTCATTTTTCTGATATGAAGATAAATGAGGTAGAAAATTATGATTATCCCGAAAATAAAGAAAAGCAGTTAATGGAATGTCTAACTCATGGAAAGGCGAAAGAAGCAGAAGAAATATACTTAACAATTGTTACGGAGACTTACCATTATCCTATTGTTATTTATAACATGGTAATTAGTCGTTTGATCTTCATGATAAGCAATGTTGTTAATTTAATCATGAAGAATAGTTCCATTCAATCTCTTACGAGCTCTATTATCTTAACAAATTTACTGCAAGAATTTGATACCATCGAAGAAAGGAATGAAAAGATTCGAGAGTTGTTTGTTCAAATTCAAAAAGATCAGGAGAATAAGAGAAATGATAAACTAAGTCAGATTATTGTAGATATCAATCTACAAATAGAGAAAGAATTTGCGAATCCTTTGTTATCCATAGAAATAATAGCGGAAGAAGTTGGTATGTCTGTTGCGTATATTTGCCGAATTTATAAGCAGTATACGGGAAGTACAATCAATGAAACACTTCTGAATAAGCGAATGGAGCAAGCTAGAAAGTTACTTACAGAAAGTTCTTTATCGGTAAGTATAATATCAGAAAAGGTAGGATTTACTAGTTCTTCTTATTTTTATCGCGCCTTTAAAAAAGTAAATGGGGTTACACCAAATGAATATCGCAGAAAAACGCCTGGCATTAGTTAATTGAAAATTGGCCTAGCTAATTTCTATTATACAAATTTATTACATATATAACGGAGGAATAAGGATGAAAAAAGCTAATAAAAAAAGTGTCACCCAAAATGACGGTGTAGACAGTTGCTGGGACAGAATTTACGGCGGAAGCAAACTAGGTATATGGGTATCTCAAGCAGTATCACTGTTAACGACACTTCTGTTTATTCTGATAAAATCAATCAAAATAAAGGATACTGCACAAATACTTTCTGTCCTTAAGCTGGATATGTTGGGAGATGGATTAAGTACAAGTTATAGTACATTTAATATGTTGTCCTTTGTTCATAAAAGTGGATTTGGTGTACTGGGTTTTTTTGCAATGATTTTATTTGCAATAACTATTGTAACCATCGTATTAAATCTAAATTATTTAATAAAAGCTCAAAAATGTAGTAATGGTAGAAGTAACATAAAAATCTATGAAGCAGGGCAATATGCTATGGTTTCAAATATAGCACTAAGTATTTTAATAATAGCTTATTGTATTTATTCAAATAAGGTATTAGGACTTGTGAATGTGTTCTCATTTTCTTTTTTACTATTCCTTATTATTATCTTATCAATTGTAGGATTTGTAGTAATAAAATACATGGAAGCACCGGAGAGAAGATTATATAAAGAACCAGGTTTTTTTAAGGAATTAAGAAAAAATTGGGTATTATTCGTTCTTTTAATACCTGCCATCTTGTTTTTTGCAGTAAACTCCTATCTTCCTATGGCAGGTATCTATTTTGCCTTTGAGAAATTTAATTTCCGTGATGGATTATGGACTAGTCCATTTGTTATGTTTGACAACTTTGAGTACATATGGAAAGCAGATTTACTTAAGTTAGTGAAGAACACCGTTTTATATAATATAGTATTTATCGTGTTAGGCCATATATTTAAAATATTTGTAGCTATTTTAATCAGCCAGTTATCATGCAAATGGTTCAAAAGGTTAAATCAAACTTTGATTTTTATGCCACACTTTGTTTCTTACGTATTATTAAATGTTATCGTTTATAATGCGCTAACATACGAAACCGGTGCTGTGAATACCTTTTTAACTTCCATCGGTTTAAACCGAATCGATTTTTATAATACACCTGGCTATTGGCCGTTTATCATAGTTTTCTTTGAATTATGGAAAGGAGTAGGGTATGGTTCCGTTGTATATCTTGCTGCGATATTAGGAATTGATAAAACGTATTATGAGGCAGCAGAAGTAGATGGGGCTAATATTTTTCAACAGATTCGATTTATTACACTTCCACTATTAAAACCTACGTTTATCATATTAGTGCTTTTCTCTTTAGGTAACATTATGCGTGGTCAATTCGATTTGTTCTATCAAGTAGTAGGTAATAATGGACTTTTATATAATACAACTGATATTTTTGATACTTATGTATATCGTCTAACGATGACAAATCCTTTAAATAATGGTTTAGGTACAGCAGCAGGTCTGTTCCAGTCAATTTTTGGATTTATCATTATATTAATCACCAATTTTATCGTTAAGCGTAAGAACGAGGACTATGCATTATTCTAATAGTTTTGCAATTGAATAAATGAGTGTAAAAAGAAAGGATAATATACAATAGTATGAAAATGAACAGGACAAAAAAGGTAGGAAAAATAAAGAAATCTGGATATACAATCACATTTGATTTAATCGCGTATATATTTCTAACGTTATTTGCAGTGATATGTATCTTGCCATTTATATTAATATTATCAGGATCACTGACAGACAACAGTACAATACTTCATGAAGGATATAGTATAATACCCAAAAACTTTTCCCTTGACGCATACAAATTAATACTTGGTAATCCGAAAGATATGCTAAATGCTTACAAAGTAACTATATTCGTTACAGCAATTGGTACTGGTGTGGGACTATTACTAACTACAGTTACAGCGTATGTCTTATCGAGAAAAGAATTTAAATATAGAAACAGGATTTCCTTTATTATATATTTTACCACAATCTTTGGTGGTGGCTTAATACCTTGGTACATCACAATATCTAAAATTTTGAACTTGCATGGTACTTTAACAGCTTTGTGGCTTCCAGGTGTTTTATCTTCTTATAATATCATCTTAATGAGAACATTTATTAAAGGTTCTGTTCCAGATGAGATTACAGAAGCAGCAAAGATAGATGGTGCTGGACATATTTCTATCTTTGGTAAAATTGTACTTCCAGTGCTTGGGCCTGCACTTGCTACAATCGGTTTGTTTTTAGCACTTGGATATTGGAATAACTGGATGAGTTCTTCCTTATTTATCAATGACACATCCAAATACATGTTGCAGTTTTATTTATATAATCTGCTGAATAGAGCCCAAGCGATCAGGGATCTTGCCCTTACGTCAGGAATCGTACTGGAGGTTCCATCGGAATCTACAAAACTAGCAATGACGATTATTGTTACAGGGCCAATTATATTATTATATCCGTTCCTACAAAAATATTTTGTATCTGGAATAACGGTAGGTGCAGTAAAAGGTTGATATTTTGCACGAACTCGTGCTTAATATATAAAAACTATATTATGGGAGGAAACATAAACAATGAAAAAAATTACAAGTATTATCTTAATGCTTTGTATGGTTCTATCTTTAGTTGGTTGCGCAAAAAAAACAACACCAACAAAAGAAACGAACAGCGAACCAACAGTAGCAGCAACTGACAACCAAGAAGTAGAAGAGGAGACTACAAATTCTACATCCAATGATCCAAAGGAAAGATATGATCTTTCTGAACCAATGAATTTAGTATTCTATTTAGTAGGAGATCCAGGAAAAGATTATCAAGCAGTAGTAGATGAATTAAACAAATATTTATCTGAAAAAATTAATACAACCATCGAATTTAGATTTACTACTTGGACAGACTGGTCTCAAAAATATAATTTAGTACTTTCTTCAGGAGAACAGTGCGATTTAATGTATGCTGCTAACTGGACAAATTATGGAACATTAGCTCAAACAGGCGCATTTTATGCACTTGACGATTTATTAGCAGAATATGCACCTAATTTGAATAGCTTAATGGATCAAAAAATATATGATATGTGTAAAGTGGATGGTGCACTTTATTGCATTCCTGCAGATCAAAGAACATATGCAGCATCTGGTATTAGATATCGTGAAGATTTAAGAAAGAAATATGATCTTCCAGTTCCTAATACGTTAGAAAACTTTGAAGCTTATATTAGTGGAATTCAAAAAAATGATCCAAATCAAGGTCTTATTTCACCAATTACTATTTCAAATAACTATATGAATGCATTCTATATGAACTCAATCTTTGGTTTAAAATATGGTAATGCTATGGCAAACTACGGCTTAACAGCAAGTTACGAGACACCTACAGATGTACAAGATTATTGGAGATCTCCAGATTTTGTAGAAGATATGAAATTACTTAAAAAATGGGCAGATATGGGATTTTGGTCAAGAAGTTCATTATCTAATACAGAAGAAGATAGTTTCGATGAAGGCTTAATCGTAGCATCTGTTGCTAATATGAATCAAGATAAATGGATCGGTTCCTATAATGCAGCAAAAGAGAAACATCCTGATTGGGAGATAGGATATGTAACTTATGGTGTAGTTCAAAATAATCTTGCTCCTGCATCACCATTACAAAATGCAACTGTTATACCACATAACTCAAAGAATCCTGAAAGAGCATTAATCGCACTTGACTTCCTTATGACAGATGAAACAGCAAACGACCTTGTACAATACGGTATTCAAGGTAAACACTGGAATCTTGCTGAAGGTGAGTACTATGAAGAAATCAAGGATTCAGGCTTTAGTTATGAAAATATGAATACATGGAATTTAAGAAATCATCTCTTTAAAAAGGAAATGAAACCTAGCGATGATACTGCATACAAAGATTTAATTGATTCTTATGATGTAGTTTCAGCAAATACAAAATGGCAAGGTAAAGAACTTTCCACTGGTTTTATTGAAGACTATTCTACTTATGAAATAGAAAGAGCGAATTTAAATTCCGTTATATCTCAATACTTAACACCAATTCAAGCAGGTCTTGTTGATGATGTTGAAGCATCAATACAAGAATTCCTAAAACAAGCAGATGCAGCTGGTCTTCAAAAAATTCAAGATAGTTATAAACAACAATGGATTGCTCACTGTGAAGAATTTGGTTATAAATAAGAAAGAATTATTTTAACTAAGTAATTGCGAAACTATATAGTTTAACGAATTTATCATACGATTTATACGAATTTTCTAGCTTCAGTTGCCCTAGGGGGCAAGATTCAGCTAGAAAACACGTATAAATTGTATGATAATATGTATATCTTTGAAGTTTCGCAATGTCTACTGATATTAACCATAAGGGGTGCTGCAAAATATGTACTGTAGTATTTTGTGATACCCCTTATTTCTATCATAGCAAGCCCTCAATTTTACACTCTAATCCTATATTACAAATCAATTATAAAGGAGATAATTCAATGATACTATATACAACAAATGCAGAGAATCAATTGGTAAGATCAGAAAAAGATTTCTATACAGATCATGACATAGAGAATAAATTAATTAAAGTTTATGCAATGGAAGAAAGACAAGAAATGATTGGATTCGGTGGAGCTCTTACAGAATCATCTGCCTATACATTTTCTAGAATGAGTAAAGAAAAGCAAGAAATACTCACAAATTTGTATTTTGGAGATCAAGGAAATAATTATAATTTTTGTAGACTTCATATTCAAAGTTGTGATTTTTCTTTAGGAAACAGCGCATATGTAACAGATGAGACAGATACCAAACTTCGTAGTTTTTCATTGGAACAGGATGAAAAGTATGTTATTCCCTATGTTAAAGAAGCGCTAAAGAAAAATCCTAACATACAATTTCTAGGCAGCCCTTGGAGTCCACCAGCCTTTATGAAATCCAATAAACAAATGAACCAGGGTGGAATATTACTTCCGGAATATTACCAAAGATGGGCAGAAGTTATAGCCAGATATATTATAGAATATAAAAATCATGGAATTGATGTAACCAGAATAACCATTCAAAATGAACCAAAAGCGATTCAAAGATGGGATTCCTGTGTTTTTACTGTAGAAGATGAGAAGAATTTCGCATGTAATTACTTAAAGAAAGTGTTAAATAAACATGGACTAGAACATGTAAAGATTAATATTTGGGATCATAACAAAGAAAGAGTTTATGATCGTGCAGTTGCAACAATATCTGATAAAGAAGCTTATGAATGTATAGATGGTATCGCCTTTCACTGGTATTCAGGAGATCATTTTGAAGCATTAAAATTGGTGCGAGATAAGTTTCCTGAAAAAGAATTAATATTCTCAGAAGGATGTGCTGAGTTTTCACTTTATAGAAATCCGAATCCAGTTACAATAGCAGAAAAATATGCACATGATATAATTGGAAACTTAAATTCGGGTATGAATGCTTATTTAGATTGGAATGTAATTTTAGATTCTGATGGAGGCCCAAATCATGTAGGAAACTACTGTGATGCTCCTGTTATGTGTGACCCAGATAAAGATACAATTGAACTAAAACTTTCTTATTTTTATATTGGACATTTTAGCCGTTTTATTAAGAAAGGTGCAAAAAGGATTGTAGTATCTCGTTTTAGTGATCAGTTGGAGACTGTAGGTTTTGTTAATCCAGATGGAGAGAAGGTAATAGTAATACTTAATAAAACGGATAGTGCATGTGATTTTAAGCTTTGCGATAATGACAACATTAGTGATTTAACACTAGGAGCTCATTCAATTATGACGGTTATTTATTAATACATTTGGATATCACATCGAAGCAAACGCTTAGAGATTATAATATAACATAGCAAGGAGGAAGAAATGAACATTCAATTTTCTAAAGACATACCTTTAAATAATCAATTTGATATTATTGTTGTAGGTGGTGGACCATCTGGTTGTGCTGCTGCAATATCTGCTGCAAGAGAAGGAGCAAGCGTATTGTTAATTGAATCAACAGGAGCATTAGGTGGTATGGGAACCAATGGACTTGTGCCTGCTTGGTGTCCATTTTCAGATCGCACGAAAGTAGTTTATCGTGGTATTGCTCTTGAAGTATTTGAGAAAGCAAAAGCAAATATGAAACATGTAAAAGCAGGAGATCTGGATTGGGTACCAATAGACCCAGAAGCGCTAAAAAGAGTCTATGACCAAATGGTAGTAGATGCTGGTGTAACGGTTTTATTTAACACCCAAGTAGTATCAGCTGTAAATACAGATAAAAAAATAGAATATATAGTAGCAACCAATAAAGCAGGGATTTTAGCTTATCAAAGTAAGATTTATATTGACTGTACTGGAGACGCTGACCTTGTAGCTATGTCAGGGTTATCTTTTGAATATGGTGAAGAAGGCAGTGGAGAAGTTCAACCTTCAACTCAGTGCTTTGCAATTACAAATGTAGATGAATATCATTACCATAACTCCCCTTTTCTTCATATGAATAATCCGGATTGTGCAATATATGATATTGCAAGATCAGAAAAATATCCGTTAGTAGTTGATCCACATTGTTGCAATTCATTGATTGGACCACGTACAGTAGGGTTTAATGCCGGACATTTATGGAACGTTGATTCTACAAATCCTTTCAGTGTATCAGAAGCCTTAATAAAAGGAAGACAGTTAGCATATCAGTTACATCAAGGATTAAAAGAATATCTTCCAGAGACATATGGTGCATCCTACTTAATAGCTACGGCACCATCCATGGGAATTAGAGATTCTAGAA
Organism: Anaerocolumna sp.; assembly: GCA_029239975.1. Taxonomy (GTDB): domain Bacteria; phylum Bacillota; class Clostridia; order Lachnospirales; family Lachnospiraceae; genus Anaerocolumna. Next base: position 61,983 of record JARBTX010000008.1, on the reverse strand, counting down.
GAATCATTGGAGAATATAAGATTACATTTAAGGACTATATAGAACGACGTTCCTTTCCAGATGAAATTGGACGTAATTGCTATTTCTTAGATGTTCATCATTCAATTGATAAGAATGAGAAAATTATAAATGGGGAAAGCAACGGAGAAGAAGAGTGGGAATCCTATTCAGACGGTGAATCCCATGGTATTCCTTATCGAAGTCTAATTCCAAAAAATATTAAGAATTTGTTGGTGGCAGGAAGAAGCATTGCCTGTGAACACAGAGTTCAGGGAAGTGTAAGAGTTATGCCAGTGTGTTTGGTTACTGGTCAAGCAGCTGGAACAGCAGCTACATTAGCTTGTGATACCTTTGATGTGCGTGATATTGACACCAATAACCTTAGAAATATTCTTCGCAGGAATGGAGCGTATATAGAATAATGAGAATGAGACCAATGATAAAGAGCAGAGACCGCAAGAACTTAATTAAGAAGAATAAACTCATCAGAGAACAGAATAAAAACTTGTATCCACGAATCACAATTCATATGACGTTACGTATGAAATTAATCTTGTCATTCATGGTTCCGATTCTTTTTATCATCATTTTAGGTATCGTATCGTTTTGGCAAGCCGCAAAAGGAATCCGGAATAGTTATGAAAATTCTACAAGTCAGACGATTAAAATGACAGGTGAATATCTACAACTAGGAAGTGATACCGTAAAGGAACTATCTACTCAGTACATTAATGAAGATACTTTTAAAAATTATTTTATGGGCTTAAATAAAGAAGATATTGTAAAACAAAACAACAATTATAAGACAGTATTGAATACAATAACAACTAAAGTTACAGTGGATAAAATCATCTCTAACATATCCATTATATCGGATGATGTACAATCTGTTACAACGACAAAATTCGAAGGTGAGAATTTTTGTGCTGGCTTCTTTGATACAACGTTAGGAAAACAAATCAAAGAAAGGCCTTTTGATATTGTATGGACTGGATCAAATGAATATTTGGATAATTTTTTAGGAAAAGATTATGCACTGCGTTTAGTTCGCCTTACGAATGGGAAAAATGCTGTCATGGCAATTGATATAGGTGAGTCTGTGGTAAGAGATATACTTACTAATCTTAATATGGACGACATAGGAACCGTTGGATTTGTCACTGCAGATGGAGTTGAAATTATCTCAGGTAAGGAAAAAGGTGAAGAGAATTTATTTACTGATCAAAACTTTTATCAAGAGGCCATTTCTAGTAAGAATACAAATGGTACTTCCTATGTTACAGTGAATGGTAACGAGAATTTATTTATCTATACAAAGATTAATGATACCGGTGCCATGATATGCGCTTTATTGCCAAAGAAAGTTATCATGAGTCAGGCAGATAATATAAAACAGCTTACTATCATAATCATAATAATTGCTTGTATTGTAGCTGTTTTCATTGGATTTAAGATATCAAACGGATTGGATAAAACAATCAAAGAGATTATATCAGAGCTTAAAAAGGCAGCAAAGGGTGATTTAACAGTTATATTTCATTCGAAACGAAAAGATGAATTTCATATACTTATTGATGAAATACAAAATACATTTGCTAATATGAAGGAATTAATTCAAAGAGTGAATCAACTAAGTATAGAAGTATCTGACTCATCATCCAATGTTGCGAAAACATCCGGTGTATTTTTGAAAGCATCAGAAGATATTTCCTTGGCAATGAATGAAGTAGAACAGGGAATCAACCAACAGGCAGAGAATGCAGAAGAGTGTTTAAACCAAATGGATAATCTCTCTAATAAAATAGAAATTGTTAGTGATAATACAAAAGAAATTAATCAAATTGCAATTGATACGAAAAAGAGCATTCTGGACGGTACCCTAGTAACACAGGAGTTAAATAACCAGACAAAAGTAACAATGGAAATAGCAACAGAAATTATTACAGAAATTGAACAACTAGCAGAGAAATCCATGTCAATTAATAAGATTATAAATGTAATTAATGAGATTGCAAACCAGACGAACTTACTATCTTTAAATGCATCAATAGAAGCCGCCAGAGCTGGAATCTATGGAAAGGGATTTGCAGTTGTAGCAGATGAAATCAGAAAACTTGCAGAGCAATCCAATGACTCTATTAAAGATATTAGAAAGATTATTGGCACTATTCATCAAAATACGGAAAAGGTAGTTATAACGGCTAAGAGGGCTGAAAATGTTATGTTGCAACAGGAGTTTGCAGTAGAGAATACAACCAACTCCTACCATACTATTAATAAGAATGTTGAGAGGCTGGTAGTGAACATTAATGACATCCTTCTTAATGTAGGTGATATTGAGCAAGCTAGAGTTAATACCCTTAGCGGAATCGAGAATATATCAGCTGTGTTAGAAGAAATTGCAGCTTCTACGAATACAGTAAATCAAACAGCACAGGAACAGCTACAATCTGTAGAAGCATTAAATTTAGCTGCAGATAACTTAAATCAAAATGCAGACAATTTGGTTAATGCAATAGGAACTTTTAAGGTCTGATTATTGAAACTACTACATACATAAAGGATTTTATTATGAAAATAAATTTAAAGAATAAGAAATTTCATTATACACCACCAGAGAACGGATATCCTGAATGGAATAATAATCCCCAACTATTTCAATTAAATAGAATGGACGCACATGCAACCTTAATACCATTTGATACAGTAGAAGAGGCCTTGGCAGGAAAAAGGAACGAATCTCTTCATTATTTATCATTAAATGGTGATTGGAAGTTTAGTTTTGCTTCCTCTCCTGAGAAACGAATCCTAGATTTTTACAAACTGGAGTATGACTGTAATGGCTGGAGGGAAATAACAGTACCTGGTCACTGGCAATTACAAGGTTATGATTACCCACAATATACGAATATAAAATATCCTTGGTCAAATACTGAGAATATAAGTCAACCATATGCAACTACAGTATATAATCCAGTAGGTTCTTATGTAAAAACATTTGAAATACCAAAAGAATGGAATGGTAATCCTGTTTATATTAATTTCCAAGGGGTTGAATCAGCATTTTATGTATGGATAAATGGTGAATTCGTAGGTTACAGTGAAGATAGCTTTACACCAGCACAATTTGATATTACGCCTTATATCACAGAAGGAATAAATAAACTAGCGGTAGAAGTTTATAGATGGAGTGATGCTAGTTGGTTAGAAGACCAAGACTTTTGGAGATTAAGTGGAATATTCAGAGATGTCTTTTTGTTTTGGACACCAGAAACGCATATCTATGATTTCACAGTGATTACTGAGTTGGATGATATTTACGAAAATGCAGAGCTTATGATTAAAGCAAAAGTAAACAATTATAATGGAGAACAATTAAAAAAATTCTCAGTAGAAGCACAACTTTATAATTCCAAAAATGAAGCTGTGTTATGTGTGCCCTTTAACATTGAAAATAGTATAAATTCAGATCAATATATTGAATTAAAGAACGAAAGGGAACTAACAGAAACAGTCAGTTGCCAGGTTGGATTTCGTAAATTTGAGATAAAAGATGGGTTAATGATGATTAATGGAAAGCGTATTGTATTTAAAGGTGTGAACCGCCACGAATTTAGTACAGATAAAGGCAGAGCCATTGGTTATCCGGAAATGCTTGCAGATATTAAACTTATGAAAGCATTTAATATAAATGCAGTAAGAACGTCCCATTATCCTAATAATGAACTATGGTATGACCTTTGTGATAAATTTGGGTTGTATGTAATAGATGAGACAAATCTAGAAAGTCATGGTAGTTGGAATTACGGTGCGGTAGAAGAAGAGCCTAGCGTTGTACCAGGAAGTAAAGTAGAATGGACACAAGCTGTGATTGACAGATGCAATTCCATGTATCAAAGGGATAAGAATCATCCTTCCATACTTATATGGTCACTTGGAAATGAATCTTGGGGTGGAGAGAACTTTATTAAAATGCATGATTATTTAAAAGAAATGGATCCGACCAGACTAATCCATTATGAGAGTGTCAGTCACTTAAGAACCTGGGAAGCAGCATCTGATATAGAAAGTCATATGTATACAACCTTTGAGGAGATAGAAACCTATGCAAAGTCAAATCCCAAAAAACCATTTATCTATTGTGAATATTGCCATGCTATGGGTAATTCTTGTGGTAATTTAAAGGACTATTGGGATTTGTTTGAGAAATATCCAGTATTGCAGGGTGGTTTTATCTGGGATTGGATTGATCAAGCAATTCGTACCAAGACTTATGACGGCATAGAGTATTTGGCTTATGGTGGAGATTTTAACGAACCGGTTCATGATGGTAATTTCTGTGGCAACGGTATTATATTTGCAGATCGTACATTGAGCCCTAAAATATATGAAGTGAAAAAATGTTATGAGAGTGTTTCGTTTCAAGCATTAAATATAGAAGAAGGTTTGATTAAAATAACGAATCAATTTAATTTTATTAATCTTATAGAATATGATTTGGTATGGGAAATTTTAAAGAATGGTGAATGTCACATGAAAGGCACATGTGCTATGGATTGCGAGCCATTACATAGTACAAGTGTGTTACTTAATTATTCCATTCCGGAAGCAGCAATCGGTGATGAATATATTCTATCATTAAGTATTCAGTTACAAAGTGATAACTCGTGGGCAAAAAAAGGTCATGAAATTGCATTTGCTCAATTTCCTATACCGGTATCATTAAAGAAAGCAGAGCAATCAGCGGTGTATAAAAGCAATCTAGAAATTTCAGATAAAGATCTGGATATTTGTATTCAAGGAGATGATTTTACTGTAACCTTTAATAAATTCACTGGAATGCTATATTCCTATACCTATAAGAATGTTCCGATGATTAAAGAAGCACCCGTTCCTAATTTTTGGCGAGCTGTAACAGACAACGATTGTGGAAATAATCTTCAAATTCGCTGTAAAGTGTGGAAGGATGCATCAATAGAAAGAAAACTGGAGTCCTTTAATTTAATTTCTAATTCTGATAATGTTGAGATTGAAGTAGTTTATCAATTACTAGCAGTACAAAACTCTCTATGTAAAATTAAATATAAAATTACAAGTGATGGTGAAATAACCATATCAGAGACACTACTTCCAGAAAATGAACTTCCAGAAATTCCTGAGATCGGTATGATGCTTCAAATGTTTGGAGATTTTAATCATATATCGTGGTATGGGAAAGGCCCACATGAGAATTACTGGGATAGGGCAACAGGAGCAAAAATAGGTATCTATTCAGGTATTGTCACGGAACAAATGGTTCCGTATCTTAAGCCACAGGAATGTGGAAACAAGACTGATGTAAGGTGGGCTAGGATAAAGAATAAAGATGGAATCGGTTTATATATAAGTAGTGATTCTGTATTTGAATTAGGTGCAATTCCATATACACCTTTTGAGTTAGAGTCCTATGATCATCAATATAAGTTACCAATTAGTGATAAAACAGTTCTTCGTATAAATTATAAGCAGATGGGTGTTGGTGGAGATGACAGCTGGGGAGCAAAAACTCATGCAAAGTATACACTTTTTGCGAATAAAATATATGAATTTACCTATCGTATTAAGGGATTTACGACTAATTTTACATGATAATAATAAATATATAACTATTTATTGTAAGTGAAGGATAGCACTCTGTCATAAATTATGATAGGGTGTTATTTTAATTTATTAGTTGTTAATTATAACTAATAGAAATATTATTTATGCTACAAAATAATAGTTGTAATTATATCTACTTATTGATTATAATATGACAGGGTATATACAAATGAATAGAAAAAGAGGCATAGGAAAGTGAAAAAAATTAGTAAGATAATTATAGGCACGATATTATTAGTTCTTGCAAATATTTTATTTATTACAATTACTTGGCTAAAGGTACAATTCGGTGATGTAAAATTTGCAGAAATAATATTTCAATTAATGATTCCACTTAAGGGATCTAACATTAGTGTATTTCAAAAATTCGGTATCTTTTGTATTATAGTAGCTATACTTATGGCGGTTCCTGGTATTATACTTGCTATAAAAGAAGATATTAGACTTGTTAGTGCTCTACATATCAGAAAAAAATATATTTTAGGACCAATAAAATTATGGAGAAGATTTTATCCTTTGGTTACAACCTGTATTTTAATGGCTGCTGTTATTTATGGATTGGTAAGTCTTGAAGTTCCTGATTATATTAAAAGTAACTTGCAATCCTCTACAATCTTTGAAGAGTATTATGTAGACCCTAAAGAAGCAAATATAACATTTCCAGAAGAAAAAAGAAATCTTATTTATATATTTATGGAGTCAATGGAAGATAGCTATATGTCAAGGGAACTAGGTGGTGCAAAACCTTATAACCTAATACCAGAATTGACAGAGTTACAGTTATCGAATACTAATTTTTCAGCTTCTGGGAAGATATCCGGTGGTATTGCAGCAACAGGAAGTACTTGGACGGTAGGTGCAATAGTGGCACAAACTGCAGGAATACCGTTATCTATTCCGATTGATGGTAATTCTATGAATAAATACAATTCATTTTTACCAGGAGCCTATTCTATTGGCGATATTTTAAATAGTCAAGGATATCAACAGGTATTTCTGGTTGGATCGGATGCTGTATATGGCGGAAGACTAAATTATATGTCTCAACACGGAAACTATGCAGTGGAAGATTATAACTATGCAATTGAAAAAGGGTGGATTGATCCAGATTATCACGTATTTTGGGGTTATGAAGATCAAAAGCTTTATAACAATGCAAAAGAAGAATTAACTCGTTTATCGGAATCAAATCAGCCATTTAACTTAACTATGCTTACGGTAGATACTCATTATGTTGGTGGATATCGCTGTGAACAATGCGGGTATGAATATGGAGATCAATATTCAAATGTAATTGCATGTGGCAGTAAACAGCTAGTAAATTTTATATCTTGGATTAAACAACAACCATTTTATGAAAATACAACTATTGTAATTTCAGGTGATCATCCAACCATGGATTCAAAGTATATGAAATATAAACCTACTGGATATCAAAGAAAAGTCTATAGTACCATAATAAATTCAACCGTTGAGTACTCGCTTGACTTTGATCGAAATTTTACTACTATGGACATGTTCCCTACCACATTGGCTAGTTTAGGTGTAGATATTGAAGGAAATAGACTCGGACTAGGAACTAATTTATTCTCAGAGACACCAACATTATTAGAAGAAATGGGACTAACGGAATTAAATAATCAATTAAAACGAAATTCATTATATTATAATGAAAAGCTTTTATATAAATATTAATCTTTAAAAATTGAATAAGTTAAACATAAAAGATTCTGCAATCAAATAAATTATTGATAGGAATCTTTTTTTGTTAAAACATAGAAAATAAATGTAAAAACTATGAAACATGGACAAGATTTTACATTTTGTAATAATGATTTAATGAAAATGTAATTAGAAAGTCGAAAAAATAACACTTTTATAACACTTTTTTATGTTACAATAGTATATGTCATAAAATATTAAAAAATAAAGTTAATAAGGTGTAGAGTGAAATAAAAATATAAGCAATAAATCTACTAAATAACGCACTTTACATACTTGTGCCAGAAACTTAGTGTTTTGGTAGAATGGAGGTTTATTATGACAAATAAAAATAAATATATACAAGGCAACAAAAAAAGTAAGAAGAATTTAATTTTAATCAGCATTGGGGTACTTTCACCCATACTTTTAGCATATCTATTTCTTACTTATTACTATAGCAATCATTTTTATAGTAATACAGTTATCAATGGTGTTAGTGCATCTAATATGACAGTAGAACAAGCAGAAGTTGCTATTAATGAACAAGTAAATTCTTATGTTTTATCATTAGATGGAAGAAATAATGTTACAGATACCATACACGGAATTAGTATTGATTTACATACGGTTTATGGTAAAAGCTTATCAGAGTTATTAGATGAACAAAATAGTTTTGCATGGCCACTTTCATTACTTCAACCACATGATTTGGAAGTAGATACGATGATTGAATATGATGAAGCATTATTAGATAAAATTATTGATAAGCTTAAATTTTTTGATGCTGCAAACATAGTAGAACCTAAAAATGCTTCTATTTCTGAATACGGTGAAAACGGTTATGAAATAGTACCGGCGGATCCCGGTGCTAAAATCGATAAAGATTTACTAAAAGGTATTATCAAAGAGTCAATTACTTCATTACCAACAAATATAATTTTAGATGCGACTGGAGCATATGTTGAACCTGAAATAACATCTGAAAATCCTGAACTTGTGAAAGCTTTGGATGAAATGAATCGAATTGCAGCTACAAAGATAACATATCAATTTGGTGATGTAACAGAAATTTTAGATGGAAGTAAGATTAGCAAATGGCTTTCCATGGATGAGAATTATAATATAAGCTTAAACGAAGATGGTATTAAAGAATATGTAGATTATATAGGAAAGAATTATAATTCCTTTGGTAGAGTACGTACGTTTAAAACATCCTATGGTGAGACGATACAAGTTTCAGGTGGAGATTATGGTTGGTGGCTAGACAGAGTAACTGAGAGAGCTGACCTAAAAGTGTTAATACTTGATGGTGCACAAATTAACAGAGAACCTGCTTATTTTCAAACTGCACAACAATATGGTCAGGATGATATTGGAAATACATACGTAGAAGTTAACTTAACTGCACAACACCTATTCTTTTATAAAGAAGGTGAACTTATCTTAGAAACAGATTTTGTATCTGGTAATATTGCAAAAGATTATGGAACGCCAGTTGGAACTTATCCAGTTCAGTATAAAGAAAATGATGCTACTTTAACTGGTGAAGATTATTCGACACCGGTAAAATATTGGATGCCGTTTAACCGAAATATAGGATTTCATGATGCCCCTTGGAGAAAGAAGTTTGGTCAAGATATATATAAAACAAATGGTTCCCATGGTTGTATTAATATGCCACCAGCAGCAGCTAAAATAATGTTTGAAAATATTAAAAGAGGTGTGGCAGTTGTTGTATATGAGTTAAAAGGAACGGAACCAAAAGAAACAGAAGAAAAAACAGATGTTGCCAAAAAAACGAACAAGAGATAATTTGGATTCATTAAATAGATAAAAATATATAAAAAAAAAATATATATAAAATATAGATAAAATTATATAGATAAAGAAGTTCCATTTGGATGAAAAGGTTATGATTGAATTTTAAACCTTTCTCCATATGGAACTTTTTTATATTACTAATTAGATGTTAATTACGGTCCAATTATTTTTATAATATTTATTGCGATATTGTTTTGGCGTCATACCGACCTGCTTTTTGAATGCACTGATAAAATGGCTATGTGAGGTAAAAGATAAGTAATTGCTAATATCAACGTAAGTATAATTAGAGTACCTGAGCATATTTTTTGCGGCTTCTATTCTTTTTCCACGAATGTAGAAAGCCACTGGCATTCCAATTTCTTTTTTAAATAACTTACTAAGGTAATTTGGATTAAAGTTCACATAATTTGCAAGTTCTTCTATTGTGATTTGATTATGTAAATGGTCAAATATGTAATCAATGCATAATGCAATTTGGTGAGATAAGGTTTTTTCTTGATGTAAGGACTGCATACGTTTGGCGAAATCAAAGATTAATTCTCTATGTAGGGATGTTACTTCTTCACAAGTCCTGCATGCATCTGTTCTTTGAATATATAAATCACTTAACGTATAGGCAGTTTCATATTCCAAACCACCTTCCATACAAAATCGTGTAATTAATGCAATACAAACAACCAAGTGATATTGTAAATTACGTTTCGGATTATCAGATAGGTGTCCTAAGCCATCACTGGTTAGTGGTATCATAGTTTGTTTTATAAATTCAATATCACCTCTTTTTACTGCATCATAAAAGGATAATTCATTATTGTAGGGTAGATGATTCCTTTCATATTCTCGATTTAAGAATAAGGAATGAGTTAACTCTTTATCTATGTTATATGGTTCCATAGTTTATCTCCTTAATTAACTTAGTATTATAGGCAATTGCGAAACTATATAGTTTATTGAATTGCTTATACAATATATACGAATTTTCTAGCTTCAGTTGCCGTAGGGAGCAAGATTCAGCTATAAAATTGTATATATTGTATAAGCAATAATGACATCTTTGGTGTTTCGCAATTGCCTAAAACTTAGTATTAAGTAATTATACCACAAAAGTTGAAAGGAATGAAGAATTTGATATAAATGTGAGAAATATAATATATCATATTTATCAGGTATGTTACGTTTAAGTAAAAATAAGGAAGGTAAGGTGTATATGGAGTAAAAAATACAGTATTAAAAGTAAATTTATTTATTTCAGAAAGCTATATTTTTGGGGGTGTTAATCATGAAAAGAAAGATGACAAGAGTAATTGCAGTAATAATTGCAATTGTTTTAGTATGTACGAGTAATAGCTTTGTTACATATGCAAGTACAGCAAAGAACACAAAGAAAGTAAATGTTTCAAGTGTAACAATAATTAAACCAACAGATAATACTTTGGTTTTAAAAAAAGGTAAAACATATACTTTAAAAGTAAGTGTTGCACCTAAGAATGCTACTAACAAAGAACTTGAGTTTATCTCAAGTAATCCAAAAGTGGCTAGTATATCTACAAAAGGAAAGATAAAGGCCTTAAAAAATGGGTCAACTACAATTACAGTAAAGTCTATAGATGGAAGTAATATAAAAACAACACTTATGGTTAAAGTAGGTGTTCCAGTTACTAAGGTTACATTAGATAAATCTAAGATAACTGTAAATGCTGAAGAACAGGTTCAATTAAATGTGACCATTAGTCCAAATAAGGCAACTGTAAAAGAGATTAATTGGACTTCATCGAATGAATCTATTGCATCAGTAGATTCTAATGGTCTAGTTACCACAAAAACAGACGGGATAGTGCAGATTACAGCAACTGCTACAGATGGCAGTAATAAAAAAGCATCCTGTACAATCGTTGTATTACCTGTAAAACCTATAGCGATTACGTTAAATTCTGAGAGTCAAACATTAAAGGTTGGAGATACATTTACATTACAATCAGAAATTAGTCCAGTAAATGCAAAGGATAAAACAGTTACTTGGACCAGTGATAATGATTCCGTAGCTACAGTAGATTCTACAGGAAAAGTAGTAGCAAAGTCAGAAGGAACAGCACTTATTACTGTAACAGCAAATGGAGATTCTACCGTAAAGGCAACTTGCCGACTAATAATCCTTGGTCAATCAATTGTAATACCAGGTGGGAACAATCCAGGTGGTGACCCAGTAAATGAGTACAATCTAGTATGGAGTGATGACTTTAATGGGGATTCATTAGATATGACAAACTGGAACATGGAATTACATGAACCAGGTTGGGTTAACAACGAATTACAAGAGTATACCAATTCACCAGATAATATCTATGTAAGTGATGGTAACCTTGTAATCAAAGCGATTAAAACAGTTTCTGGGTCAGCTATTTCTTACTCATCAGGAAAAGTAACAACTCAGCATAAACAGATATTTAAATATGGAAAATTTGAAATAAAAGCGAAAGTTCCAACAGGACAGGGTTTATGGCCAGCAGCATGGATGATGCCAGAAAATGAAAGTCTATATGGTCAATGGCCAAAATGTGGTGAAATCGATATTATGGAAGTCCTAGGTCATGAAACAAATAAATTATATGGTACGATTCATTATGGTAATCCACACGCATCAAGTCAAGGAACTTATGTATTAAACAATGGTACATTAGCAGACGACTATCATGTTTATAGTGTCGAATGGGAACCATCTAGGATGCGCTTTTATATTGATGGTATCTTATTTCATACAGTAAATGATTGGTTCACGAAAGTAGACGGTGGGGAAGAGATAACATTTCCAGCACCTTTTGACCAACCATTTTTCTTACAACTAAACTTGGCAGTTGGTGGTTCATGGCCAGGAAATCCAGATGAAACAACTAACTTTGATAATGCTAAATTACAAGTAGATTATGTAAAAGTATATCAAAAGGAAAGTTACGATGAAAATGTAGTAAAACCAGTGGTAAACTTAAGAGACCCAGATGCAACTGGTAACTATATTATCAATGGCAATTTTGCGGTTACTGAAAATTTATTAGATAATAGTGATTGGAGCCTTTTAACCGCATTAGGAGGTCAGGCTACGGCTAGCATAGCACAGAATAAATTAAGTATTGATACAACTGATTCTGGTACAGTAAATTATTCTATTCAATTAGTACAACCAAACTTACCAATGAAACAAGGAGGTAATTATCGGTTAACTTTTGACGCCAAGGCGAGTGCGGACCGAAAGATGATTGTTAATGTTACAGCACCAGATAAAGAATACATTCGTTATATGCCAGATACAGAAGTTGCGTTAACTACAAATTTGCAAAGCTATTCTTATGATTTTACTATGACCGGTAAAAACGATGCAAATGGAAGATTAGAATATAATCTTGGAAATCAAGGATCTTCAGCTCTTGTTGAAATCAGTAATGTAAGATTAGTGAAGTTATCTGATACTGTAATTGATGATACTAAAACAATTCTACCAGATGGCAACTATGTTTATAATGGTGCTTTTCAGGAAGGTACAAACAGAATGGCTTATTGGGAGGTTGACAATAAATTACCTGGTGCTAGTATATCAGTTACCAATACTTCCAATATAAGAGAACTTAAAGTTGAAGTTCCTGATACAATAGCAACAATAAATGATGTTGTAGTTAAGCAAACAAAGTTAGCAATTACTGAGAATAAAGATTATGTATTAACATTTGATGCGTATGGTAATGATGCAAAAATAATTCAAGCAAAAATTAATGGGCAAACATTTGATGCGAACCTATCCACATCAGTTCAATCATTTCGAATCCAATTCTCAACGGGTGCCACAATATCCAGTCATGATTTAGAGTTTTTACTAGGCGTAGCTGGAGTAACATATCTTGATAATGTAAAAATTACAGAAGCTGGAATGTTACTAAACGGTGATTTCTCAAATGGATTCACAGGATGGCAAGTGTATGTAGATGGTGGCATATCTTCAAAAGTATCTTATGTTGTAGACAGTTTAACGGAAAATAATGCAGCAGGATTTACCATTGATGACACTTCTGACGCAGAGTATAAGATTCAATTAATGCAAAAGAATGTAGAGTTACAACAAGGTAAATGGTATAAATTAACCTTTGATGCAAAGTCAGATATAGCAAGAAAACTTATGGTTGCACTTCAAAGAGATGGTAGTGCCGATAATGATTGGACGTCTTATTCTGGTGGAAAGATTGCAGATTTAGGTAGTGATTATACTACCTATGAGTATGTATTTAATATGAGAAGTACTACTGATCCAAAAACAATTTTAAGTTTTAATATGGGAGCCATCAATGGAACTCAGATTACAAACACACATAAAGTATGGATTGATAATGTTAAGTTAGAAGAAACTACTGAGCCTGTAATAATAACCAATCCAAGTGACGATTTAATAAAAAATGGTGATTTTACAGAAGGTTCTACAAATTGGATTGCAGCTATTTCATCGCCAGGAGAAGCAATATATTCATTTGCTAATAATAAAGTAGAATTTAATATTACGAATCTTGGTAACCAAGACTGGAATGTTCAACTAAAGCAAAGTGGACTTAAATTTGAGCAAGGAAAAACTTATCAAGTTAAGATGAAGGTAACATCATCTGTAACTCGTACTATAAAACTTGCTTACATGAGTACCTCTTACAATTGGTATGGTGGTGCAGATGTACAATTAATAGCTGGAGAAACGAAAGAGATAGATTTAACATTTACCATGAATCAGCCAACAGATATAGCAGCAGATTTCGTTTGCTCAATGGGTTATATTAGCGATGTTGCTGTTGATCCAGGTATTATATCCATTGAGAATGTAAGTATAAAAGAAGTAACAAATTAAAAAAAATACGATATGTATAATTAAAAATGAGAATGGTTCAGCAATTTATGAATCATTCTCATTTTTAAATAAATCATATTGACAAATTAAATTCTAACTATTAAACTATAAACAGTTAGAATTCTAAATAAATTACAAGGAGTTTCTGATATGTTTAAAAGTCCATATTCTGATATTATTAGGTCAATTGCATTAAAAATAAAATTAAACGCAGATGAAAAAATTAATAAATTAGGATTAAATTCACAACAAGGCCGCATGATAGGTTATATTTACGAACATCAAGATAATGGGATAATACAAAAAGATTTAGCTGAAGTACTACATCGGACGGATGCAAGTATTACTAGTATGCTTCAAGGATTAGAGAAAAAGGGTTACATTGAACGACGAATTCCCAAGGAAAATGAAAGGCAAAAGAATATTTATGTATTACCAAAGGGTGCGGAATTAGTGGAAGATTTCAATAATGCATTTGGAGAAATTGAACATAGCATTACAGCTAATCTAACGAAAGAAGAAATGGAAACATTATTATCGTTACTTATTAAAGTAAACGATAGTATTTAATTAATTATTATATAACAGAAATTATTAGTACCTCATAAAATATAACCTTTAAATAAATATATCTAAATACTTAGAATTCTAACAGTATTAATTCTAACAATATGAATAAACCAAAGGAGATTAAATTATGGAACAAACAACAAATGAGTATTATTTAAAAAGTGCTTCAATTTCGAAAGCAATAGCACATTTATCCTTACCCATGATGATTGGTATGTCTGTCGGCTCAATATATAGTATTATTAATGTTTTTTTTATTGGACTGTTACATAATACGGATATTTTAACTGCTGTCACATTAGGTTTACCAATTTTTACAATATTAATGGCTATAGGAAACATGATGGGTGTAGGTGGAGGGACATTTGTGACTCGACTTGTTGCCAAGCAAGAGGTAGAAAAGGCAAAAAAGATTGCAGGATATACTTTTTATAGTAGTATTGTGATAGCATTTTTTATAGCCATGATAGCTATTTTGTTTTCGTCGCCAATTGTTAAAATCCTTGGAGCAGATACTTCTGCTATTATTAGTTATACAAAGAACTATTCTTTTACAATGTTTCTTGGGGGTTTTTCTATTGTACTAAACTTTGCATTAGAACAAGTGGTACGAGCAGAGGGAGCTTCAAAAGAATCCATGTATGGAATGTTTATCAGTACAATTCTAAGCATTTTCTTTGATGTGATACTTATAATAGTGATTCATTTAAATGTCATAGGAGTAGCCTTATCCATGATTCTAGCAAATATAGGATCATCCATTTATTATGTATATTATTTGGAAAAGAAAAGCGAACATTTGAAAGGATTTTTAAAGACTTTTCGTATACCACGAAAAGATAAGTTTGAAATATATAAAATAGGAGTATCCGAATTATTATTAACAGTATTTCTTATTATCACAACCCTTCTTTTAAATAACTTTTCTATCCAATATGGAGATCATGTTGTTGCAGGCTTTGGTATAGCACTTAGAATTGTTCAAATACCTGAATTTTTGTCAATGGGCTTAGCACTAGGGGTGATACCTTTAATCGCTTATAATTTCTCGAATCATAATTTTAGAAGGTTAAAAGAAGTCTTAAAACAATCATTTTTATGGATTATAGGGTTATCTGGAATCTTTGTAACTCTGGTTTTTATATTCAGAGATTCAATATTACATCTATTTACAAATGATTCAAAGGTAATGAGTATTGGATTGTATATTATGATTGCAATGCTTGTGTCAGCTGTATTTAATGGATTTACAACATTATTTATAAGTATATTTCAAGCAGCAGGACAAGGGATACCAGCTACTATTATGTCAATTACACAAGGTTCTCTTTTTATACCTGTTATATTCGTATTGCATAAGTTTTATGGTTTACATGGAGTGATATGGTCTATGACGGTTACAGAAATCATTACATGTATTTTAGGAGTAATACTTTATATCATATTTCATTATAAACAAATGAGATTCACGACAGAGTAGAATTTTAGTAGGACTTAATTTATAATAGTAGATGTAAACATTAAAACGGTATGATGTTATAAATAAATAGACAAATCAGAGCAGTTACTGACAGGAATACTAACCTGCTTTTTGATATTATAGTACCACAAGGAGATGATAAGATTTGGAATGGATAAAGTCATTAAACAAAGCAATTGCTTACATGGAAGATAATATTACTGAAAATATAACCTGTGAAGATGTAGCAGAATATATCTATCTTTCTAGTTTTCATTTTCAGAGAACATTTAATTTGTTAACTGGATTTACCGTTGGTGAGTATATGAGAAATAGGCGCCTTTCACTAGCCGGTCATGAACTTTTAACAAGTAATGTTAAAGTTATCGATATTGCATTAAAGTATGGATATGAAACACCAGAGAGTTTTTCAAAAGCATTTAGTAGATTTCATGGTGTAACACCAAATGAAGCGAAAAAAACAGGGACCATTCTAAAATCTTTCAATCGACTTACTCTAAAAATAATATTAGAAGGCGGTAATAGTATGGATTATAGGATTGAGAAAAAAGAAGCATTTCAAGTGGTAGCAAAGACTAAATATTTTAATGAAGTAACATCACAAACAGAAATTCCAAAATTCTGGAGTGAATATTATAGTGCGGGACTAGATGATATCGTATGTGGCATGATGGGAATCTGTGTACAAGCAAAAGATAATAGGGAAGAATGGAAGTATGGAATTGGTTGTGAAAGAAAGTTTGTAAAAGAAATACCAGATGGATTTGAGATACTAGAGATACCAGCTCATACATGGGCAATTTTTACTTGTATTGGTGCTATGCCTAATGCAATCCAAGACCTTTGGAAAAGAGTGTATGGAGAATGGTTGCCAGCATCTAATTATGAATTAATATCAGATTATGATATTGAATTTTATACAGAAGGTGATAGTAGAAGTGATGATTATGTTAGTGAAATCTGGATACCAGTAAAGGAAAAGTAAAAGTACCATATGAGTAATAATAAATATTAGATAGTATAAAAAGATTCATATCAATTAGTTTCTAAATTGATTTGAATCTTTTTATACGTGAAATGTATGAATTGCGTACCATACCAATGTTTATAATAAAATTACGCCATAGTAGCTTAAATATTTATGTGCTTGAATTTTATTAAATTATGGTTTAACAATATTGTATAGGAATTTATTTGTTGATGAATTAGATATATATTATTAAAAAAAAAAATTAATTAGTATTAATTATTCATCATGCATTAGACTATGACATTTATTACAAGGAAAATTGTTGGCTACGCAGATGTCCATATTGCATTGAGTCATTTTGTGAACATATGTGGCACCCCATTCCATGATTTGATTCATGATTGGAATAAAACTGATACCTATTTCGGTAAGTGAATATTCTACCTTTGGTGGAACTTCATTGTATACTTTACGGTGAATAAGTCCGTCTCGTTCCATTTCTTTTAACTGTTGGGCTAATACTCCGTGTGAGATGCCACCCGGTATTCGCTTTTCTAATTCATTAAATCTTCTTGTTCTTGTATGCAATATCCATAGAATAATTAATTTCCATTTACCCATGAGTGTGTTTTGAACAGTTGTAACAGGGCAAAGATTTGAGATGTCTTCCATGTATAAGAATTCCTTTCTTGTCAGTCATCTTAATCTGACTTAGTCATGTCAATGTGCGTACTTGTATGGTTTTCCAAACTATACTATCATTATACTTGCTTTAAATAAATAGTTCAATGAGGTGATGTGATGGAAGAGTTAACAATGATGGAAATAGTGGAATTTTTAAAGAAAAATGTCAATGGTAATTTAGCTACAATTGATCATGGCTTGCCAAGAGTAAGGCCATTTGGATTCATACTTTATGAAGATGAGAAACTTTATTTTTGTACAAATAGTCTAAAGGATGTATATAAGCAGTTAATAGAAGT
Source organism: Anaerocolumna sp. (assembly GCA_029239975.1). Lineage (GTDB taxonomy): Bacteria > Bacillota > Clostridia > Lachnospirales > Lachnospiraceae > Anaerocolumna. Next base: position 43,939 of record JARBTX010000008.1, on the reverse strand, counting down.
ACCATATATTGAATATGCAGCTACATCAAAAGAGATGGTAACGGTGCGAATTAGTGGCAAAATATATTTTTGTGATGATATTGAGATTAAGGGAAAGGTGTTAAATGTTTTTGACTCCATCAAAACTGGATATAAAACTGCAGATAATCCAATTTTCAAGGTTTTTTATTTGGAGCATGGAACAGCAAGTATTTCAGATTTTTCAGGAAAACCTATGAAGAAGATTAGTTTTTAATCATTGTATCTTTCTTAAGCGTTGATTATCCATTGGTTCTTGTAATAAGCATACTGATACTGTATAATAATGGAAAAATGCTGGGGTAATAGAAATGAAATTTATAAAATTAAAAAATGAGTTCCCATCTTATATTCACAAAGTTATCTATCTACATGCACTTCGCCAAACTCCATTAGAAGTATCATTAAAAGATACAACAGGAATTAACCAATAGTTAATAGATATATGTAAAATATAGAAAAATGGATTATCATAAATGTAAATAAAAAATCTATATTCAAATCTATATGGATGATATGGAGAACATGAAGGACATGGAGGACATTTGATGGGTGAAAAACAATTGTTTCATGATAACTGGGAGTTTACAAAGCAGGCAATTGATTGTAATATATATGATTTTATAGATGATACTAAAGTTTGGCAACATGTTGATATCCCTCATGACTGGGTAATCTATGATACATCATCCTTTTATAATTCGGGGGAAGGGTGGTATCGTAAAAGTTTCTATGTTGATCTGATCAATAATAAGGAATTGGATAGCAGTAACGGAATTAAAAGGAATTATTACCTATTACGTTTTGAAGGCATCTATATGGATAGTACAATCTATGTAAATCGTACTAAAGTCTATGAATGGAAATATGGATATTCTACCTTTGAAGTAGATATAACAGATTCAATAATAGATGGAAGGAATGAGATTTTAGTTCGTGTTGTACTAAAAACCCCTAATTCCAGATGGTATTCAGGTGGTGGAATATATCGTAATGTGTGGTTAAAGGTCGTTCCGCAAGTTCATTTGGAATCGGATGGAATCTATATTGCTACCGAAAAGATTGATTCTAATTGGTGTGTACGAGTTGAAAGTGAGATTTCGAATGTAAGGGCCCAAGATGAATATATCCTCCGTTATACAATATATGATAACAGAGAAGCAATTGTTTGCTGTGTAGAAAACACGAAAACCGTACAGATAATGACAGTCGATTCTCCAAAACTCTGGGATATAGATAGTCCTTATTTATATACCTTAAAAACAGAACTATTAAAAAATGATGTGGTAATTGATGAAGAAATCAATCGGTTTGGATTTCGTACCCTGAGATTTGAACCTGATAGTGGCTTTTATTTAAATGATCATCATGTAAAACTTCACGGAGTTTGTATGCATCATGACTTAGGTGCACTAGGAGCTGCAGTAAATAAAGCGGCAATCAAAAGACAGATGTCCATATTAAAAGAAATGGGTGTAAATGCAATACGTACAGCTCATAACATGTGTGCAGTGGAAGTTTTAGAACTTGCTGATGAGATGGGGATATTGATTTGTTCCGAATCTTTTGATATGTGGGAAAAACCGAAAACACAGTATGACTATGCAAGATTTTTTAAAGACTTTGCAGAAAAGGATGTAAAGAGTTGGATTCGTAGAGATCGGAACCATCCTTGTATTATTATGTGGTGCATAGGGAATGAAATTTATGATACTCATGTGGATGAACGTGGTCTAGAAGTTACTCAGATGTTGATAGATTTCGTTTATAGGTTTGACCCATGTAAGAATGCACCTGTAACCATTGGCTCTAATTATATGCCTTGGGAGAATGCAAGAAAATGTGCAGACATCATAAAGTTAGTTGGTTATAATTACGGAGAAAAATATTACTATGAGCATCATAAAAAATATAAAGATTGGATCATATACGGAAGTGAAACTGGTTCGATTGTGCAAAGCAGGGGAATTTATCATTTTCCTTTAAGTGCAGAGATTTTAAGTGATGATGATGAACAATGTTCTTCCTTAGGCAATAGCATCACAAGCTGGGGTGCTAGAAGTATAGAAAAATGTATTATAAATGATAGGGATGCAAACTTTAGTGCTGGAATGTTTATTTGGAGTGGATTCGATTATATTGGAGAACCAACACCTTATCACACAAAGAATTCTTATTTTGGTCAAATAGATACAGCAGGCTTTAAAAAAGATTCTTTTTATATCTATCAGGCAGAATGGACGGACTATGAAAAAGCTCCAATGGTACATATATTTCCATATTGGGACTTTAATGAAGATCAATTAATCGATGTTCGTGTGTGTTCCAATGCTCCTAAAATAGAATTATTATTTAATAATCAATCGTTAGGTGACTTTTTAATTGATCATAAGCATGGGAATAAGTTAATTGGAGATTGGCAGATTCCATATAGTAAAGGTGAACTAAAAGCAGTAGCTTATGACGAGTATAATCACATTATTGCAACAGATAGAATGGTATCTTTCTTTGATCCTGCTGTGATTAAGTTAAAACCAGATAAAACAACGTTATATGCAGATGGCAGAGATTTCATATTTGTAGAAATATCCATGGAAGATAAATTTGGTAACCCAGTACATAACGCAAATAATAGAGTAGATGTAACTATAACTGGTGAAGGAAGACTAATCGGACTGGATAATGGAGATAGTACGGATTACGATTCCTATAAAGGAACTAGCCGCAGATTATTTAGTGGTAAGCTCTTAGCTATAATTGCAGCGAAAACAACTCCTGGTGAAATACTTATGGAAGTATCATCTACTGGACTTCCGTCGGCGACACTAAAAATGGAAGCTCTTGCATGTGATGTGCCAAAAGGGATATCTGCTTACACCGAGAATAGGAAGAGTCCAAAGAATAGTGAGATACCGATACGCAAATTAGAAATTATTAGCCCCCAAGGCAATAACCTAGATTCTAGCCTTCGTGAAGTAGAAGTACAGGTTAAGATCTATCCAGAAAATGCAACCTATGCTGATATTGAATGGCGTGTTACCAATGCTTCAGGTGTGGATTCTAACATAGTAACACTTACTCCAAATGGTTTAAAAGCGGGGCTTAAAGCTTTAGGAGATGGTACCTTTTATGTACGGGTGTCTGCAAAGAATGGGAATAAAGCGTTTCAATTAATCTCAGCTATGGACTTTAACATTACTGGACTTGGAACTGCTTATTATAACCCCTATGAATTTATTTCAGGAAGCCTTTTTACCAAAAGCATTGGAGAAATTACCAGTGGAAATGAACGTGGTGTTGCAACTGCAAGAGATGGTGAAAGTATTGTAGTCTTTGATAAATTAGATTTTGGCTCCTATGGTTCGGATGAAATTACATTACCAGTTTTTGAACTTGCAAGTATTGCTACTCAAATTGAAATTTGGGAAGGAGTACCAAGGGAAGTTGGAAGTGAGTTGCTAGCAGATGTAGTCTATCACAAACCATCCATATGGAATACATACCAAGAAGAAACGTTTCAGTTAAAAAGACGTTTATCAGGAGTTACATCCATAGCTTTTCTTCTAAGAAGTAAGGTACATATAAAGGGATTTACATTTACTAAGAAAGAAAAGGCATTTGAGAAACTTTCTATATTATCTTATACCAAAATCTATGGGGACAGCTATCGTATAGATGAAGATGCTATTACTAACATCGGGAATAATGTAACAATTATTTTTGATGAGATGGATTTTGGTATAGATGGTTGTAAAAAATTAATCCTATGTGGAAGTTCTAATATAGAGAATAATACCATTCATTTATGTTTTAATAGTGATAATGGTGAGATAAAGCAGATAGTAGAATTTTCTCATACGATTGATTACGTGGAACGTGAATTTGTTTTAGATGCGGTATTTGGATTACAAATTGTTTCCTTTATATTTTTACCTGGTTGTAATTTTAACTTTAAATGGTTTCGCTTCGAATAAATTTATAGTAGAATGTGACTTGTGTGAAAAAGTTATAATTCAAAAGAAAAAATACATATTACTTACAGTTGTAATAATAGAAAGGTAAACTTATGAGCTGGCTAAATCTATATGGGATTATCATAATTACTATAATTATGATTCCAAATATTATTTTTGGATTAAAACACAAAGAACATATAAACTATTGCACCAATAAATATATAAACTTTTTAGAACAGATTGGAAGATATGGTTCTATGTTTTTCATAATATTTAATATTGGTATCTTAGAGAGTGGATTTCGTTCCAATGAAGTATTTGCTATATGGTTAATTATTGTAATTATTTTAGTGCTTTTATACTTAATATGTTGGGTAATTTATTTTAAAAGAGTAGATAAGAAATTTGCCATGGCACTTGCCATTATTCCTAGTATTTTATTTATAGTAACTGGATTTATGATGCGAGATTATCTTTTACTAATAAGTGGTATTCTCTTTAGTATAGGGCATATCTATGTCACTACTGTTAATAACAACTTCATTCAGTAGGTTAAAGCGACTTACTAATAAATTGACATATATTTGTTTTATTGTTATTCTATCTTTATACCCGTAAGGGTATAAATGTACTCGTAAGGGTATAAATGTACTCGTAAGGGTATAAATGTACTCGTAAGGGTATAAATGTACTCGTAAGGGTATAAAGGAGGTTTTTGAGTGAAACAATGTATGGATGCAGACAATCTTCATAGAAGATTGAAAAAAATAATAGGTCAGTTAAATGCCATTGACCGTATGGTTGATGAAGATATACCTTGTGAGGATGTATTAATGCAAATAAATGCTGCAAAATCAGCACTACACAAGGTTGGGCAGGTAGTTTTAGAAGGTCATTTAAATCATTGTGTACTAGATAGTATTGAGCATGGAGATGCAGATGCAACGATGAAAAAGTTAGTAAAAGCAGTAGAACAATTCTCAAGGATGTCATAGTACTATATAAAGAAATTATACAAGATACATGGAAACAGAAATTACACAGTTTACAGAAAACAGAAATTGCAGAAGATACTATAAAAACAGAAAAGACAGACTAATAAAAGGTTGTTATAAATTTTGAATGTTATTACATTGCCAAAAGGTACAAGTAATAGGTTATTCAAAATGTATAACAACTTTTCTTTTTCGATTGACAATCCATACCCCCATGGGTATAATATTTTTAGAATATACCAATACCCCTATGGGTATGGAAAGGATACAAATTGAAAAGAGTAAAAAATATTTTTCAAGATGAAACAAAGAGAAGTATTTTACTATTAGTAATATCAGGCATTGCACTTTTCTTAAATTTATTACATATTGCGCCGGTTGGACTTAATTTGGCTTGGATTGCAATTATATTATGTGGTCTTCCTATTATTAAGGAAGCAATCATTGGGCTCGTAACAGAATTTGATATCAAAGCAGACGTACTAGTTGCAATTGCTTTGGTGGCTTCAGTTCTTATTGGTGAAACCTTTGCGGCTGGTGAAGTTGCATTTATCATGCAATTAGGAGCTTTATTAGAAGATTTAACGGTAGCAAAGGCTAGAGCTGGAATTGAAAAATTAGTTCATTTAACACCACAGACTGCAAGAGTCATTAGTAATGGAGAAGAAAAAGTTATTTCAACAGATGAAGTAAAAGTCGGTGATACTCTAAGGGTGAAACCGGGTGAAATCATACCAGCTGATGGAATTATTACATCTGGTGTAACTTCCATTAATCAAGCCGTTATGACAGGAGAATCCATACCAGTTGATAAAACAATTGGTGACTATGTATCTAGTGGAACAGTGAATCAGTTTGGTAGTTTTCTGATGGAAGCGAAAAAAGTTGGTGAAGATAGCTCACTTCAAAGAATGATTAAACTAGTACAATCAGCGGACGCTGGTAAAGCTAAAATCGTTGGTATAGCAGATAGGTGGGCAACTTGGATTGTATGTATCGCATTATCATCCGCACTTCTAACGTGGATTATTACAGGTGAAATAATACGAGCAGTAACTATTTTAGTAGTGTTTTGTCCATGTGCATTAGTACTGGCAACGCCTACTGCGATAATGGCTGCTATTGGAAATGTATCAAAATACGGAATTTTAGTGCGTGAAGGTGATGCATTAGAGCGCTTATCAAAGGTAACAAAAATAACTTTTGATAAAACTGGAACACTCACCAAAGGTAAACCAATCGTAGTAGCTATTAAGAGTATAGATAATAATTTTACAGAGAATCAGCTATATAGTTATCTAGCTTCGGCTGAAATTTATTCGGAACATCCACTTGGAAAAGCCATTGTAGAATGTTATAGAGAAACTACTAAGGAAACGATAAACGAACCAGAAGAATTTAAGATGTATCCAGGTCGTGGAGTTTCCATACAAATAGATGGAAAGTTAATCTATGCAGGTAATGAAGAATTCATGGTTGATAATAAAATATTGTTAAGCCTTATAAATGATATGGTAACGCAATTTCAAAATGAAGGTGCCACCATTATATACATAGCCATAAATCAAGAAATAAAAGGGTTTGTTGCACTTGCAGATACATTAAGAGAAGATGTTTCTGATACGATAACATCCTTACATAAAACCAAGGTAGAGACAGTACTATTAACCGGAGATAATCAGTTTTCTGCAGAGCATATTGCATCAAATGCCGGAATTACCAACATTTATGCAAATTGCTTACCTGAAGATAAATTAAATGCGATAAAAGAAATCCAAAATAATGGTGATATGGTATGTATGGTAGGAGATGGGATTAATGATGCACCAGCTCTTAAAACAGCACTTGTGGGTATCGCTATGGGTGGCGAAGGCAGTGATATCGCAGTAGATGCAGCAGACATAGTATTAGTAAGAGATGATATTACGAAATTACCACATTTATTTCAGCTTTCAAAACATATGATGAAAACCATAAAATTAAATATGATTTTTTCCATGGCACTTAATTTTGCAGCAATTATATTAGCAATCACAGGAATATTAAATCCTGTAGTTGGTGCATTAGTTCATAATGCAGGTTCTATTGTGGTAATCGTTAATTCTTCTTTATTATTAAAATGGAAACATAGTATGAATGAATAACTTTAATTGAAAGTAGTGTCGAGTGCCCAAATTAATTAATGAATTAATTAATGAAATAGTTAATAAAAATATATAAAAAGTGATATTCATTCGTAAACCAAAAATTTTGACTTTTAACACTTTAATCCTATAACTATAATCATAAAAGATTCTCTATTTAAAAGTTGTGTATGGTTTTAAACTGAATAGAAAGAATACCAGAGATAGATAGTAAAAAACATAAAGAAAAAAAATAAAGAAAAAACAAACGGATAGAGTGAAAGATACGATACTCTATCCGTTTTATATTTTAAATATCCAATTAATTTTATAGATGAATGATAAAAACCAATTCATTTATTAATATCATAATTAATGGAAACTATAAAAGATTCAGGGATCATTACGTTAAATTAAAGAATATGAGTGTATATCAATTCAGATGGCGAAGACCGGCTGAAATCGGATGCATTTACCGATTGAAGGAAAGGCGAGTCCAGATGAATTGATATACACTCATTTTCTATCTAAAACTAAAAACCCTGAATCTCTATAATACGTCTTACTTACTTATTAATAAAAGGATTCAATTTTTCTTTTAAAGAATCCGAAATCTGAGTTAATGGTAATCTTAATTCCGGTGTATCAATTAATCCCATTTGACTTAAGCAATACTTAATCGGTGCTGGATTTGGTTCTTTAAATAATAATGGGATAAATTTATATAATTCTTTCCAAATTGCTAGCGCAGCTTCGGTATCATTATTTTTTACTTTTTTGTATACATCCACAAATTGTTCTGTATTTAAATGTGAAGAAGCAAGTATTCCACCTTGACCACCTAAAGTTAAAGTTAAATAAAATAAAATATCTTCCCCAGTTAAAATAGAAAAGTCTTTCGGTGGATCAAGAAGTAATGCCATAGTTTGCTTAATATCACCGCAAGAGTCTTTTAATCCTACTATATTCTTAAATTCAGCTAGTTTATGAATAGTTTCATTTTCTACATTTGTACCAGTTCGGTAAGGAATATTATAAATAATTATATTAAGATCTGTTTCTTCTGCAATACTCTTAAAATGACTATAGATTCCTTCTTGATTCGGTCTGTTGTAATAAGGACAAACTGAAAGAATACCATCAATTTTGTATTTTTCAGCTAGCTTTAATTTTTTAATGACCTTAGCAGTGTAGTTACCACCTACCCCTACGTAGATTGGTAATTTTTCTGTGTTATATTCCATTGTCTTTTCAATCATTTCTTCAAATTCATAATCATCTAAGGTAGGAATTTCACCTGTAGTACCAAGGGGAATGATTCCACTAATACCTTTACTAGAATAATGATGAATTAGTCTTTCGTATGATTTATAATCTATTTTATCATTTTGAAATGGAGTAATAATCGGTAGCCAAACACCTGTTAGTTGCATAAAAAACCTCCCTGTATAAGTTTTAGAGCATTTTCATATTATCTAATTACATTTTACATAACATTATTTTATTAAAATAGCACTATAATGCTTTGAATATTGCAAATAATGCTATATAATGATTTATAGATGTAATTAATCGATTTATCGATGTAATTAGTAGTTACGCTTATAAGAATGCTAAGCAACCCTTAGGTAAGGATTGCATAATTAACGTTTCATATGAATATAATTGATAGTCTTTTTTTTCATTATATGCAAAGAATGGATAATGGGAGTCAGATATAAAACAAGATTTTAAGACTCATATAAATTTTGTTTTATTGTGTATGAATGGTAAGGAGGTTTTTATGAACAATATCGAAAAGCTAGGATACTTAGAGAATGATTTTAAAATGTTTCATATACTTGATAGTAAACGTAAAGATTTTGCATATCATTACCATGATTTTAATAAAATAATTATTTTTATTAGTGGAAATATCAATTATTCCATTGAAGGCAAAAATTATTCCCTAAAACCATACGATATTGTATTAGTCAATGCAGGTGAAATTCATAAACCAACTGTTCTAGATAACTCCGATTATGAGAGAATTATTATCTATGTTTCTACTCAGTTTTTAAATACATATAAAGAGAAAGACTATAATTTAAGCTATTGCTTTGAACGTGCAAAGAAAGAACATTCCAATGTTCTTCGAATTCCATCTTTGGATAAGAGTAAGTTATATCAAGTATGTCAAGAATTAGAACATTCTTTTTCAGATAATGCATTTGCGAAAGAACTATATCAAAAAATTCTATTTTTAGAATTCATGATCCAATTAAATCGAACAGTAATATCCAATCACATCAATTACTTAGATTCAGTGAATGGAAATGAAAAACTTCTACCAATTATTGAATTTATTAACGAACATATTACAGAAGACATATCAATAGATACATTATCAGAGAATTTTTACTTAAGTAGATATTATTTAATGCATCTATTCAAAGAAGGAACAGGATACACAATTGGTAATTATATAACAGAAAAGAGATTATTACTTGCTAAAAATCTAGTTCAAAATGGCAGTTCCATAACAGAAGCGTGTTTTCAGAGTGGATTTAAAAATTATTCAACATTTTCAAGAGCTTTTAAAAAAGCATTTCACACTATACCAAAGAATTCTCAATTTATTGATTAATCATTCCTTACTTTGGAATTCGGTTTGAAAACATACCATAAATCCTAATTGACAAATTTTACAAATAATGTTAAACTCTTTTTAACAATTTAATATCATAGAGGTGCTTGCTACAATTATTTGTAGTACAAGATAATAGGGAAATGGGTGAAAACCCCATACGGTCCCGCCGCTGTAAAGGAAGAGTAATATCCTAGTAACTATCTATTTTATGTTAAACCTTTAAAATAGGTAGATACAAAAATCACTGTGTAAATGGGAAGATTGGATATTGCGATGACGCCTAAGTCAGAAGACCTGCCTTTGTGATACGTGTTTTACACCTAGTTACGGACGATAACTAGATGTAATAAATATAGTTCCTATGATAGGTAGGACTTTATTTTATTATGTCTTTTTGTCAACATAAATCATTTCATTACTGAAATGTGATATGTCTGTACAAAAGGGCATTTTTTTATGCATTACATTAAAATGGTTGAAAGAAATATGAAAAAAGGAATGCATACAACTGTCTTTCTCTTTCAATCCAATTATGACAGTTCACATGTTCTAAAAAATGTGATATGCGTGGGTTAAAAAATGACAAAACATCAAATAAGAGTAATAAAAATTATATCTCTTATCGTACTCACTTTTGGTATCGCGCCACCAGTAAATGCTATGCATATTATGGAAGGATATTTGCCAGTAAAGTATTGTGTGGCATGGGGATTACTTTGTATACCATTTTTGTTAGTTGGATATTTCTCTATGAAAAAGACAGTATCCGAGAACAGAAAAGCCTTGTTAATTCTTGCTATGGTTGGTGCATATGCATTTGTACTATCTGCTTTAAAGATACCATCTGTAACTGGAAGTAGCTCACATCCAACCGGTACTGGGCTTGGAGCTATTTTATTTGGGCCAAGTGTTATGAGTATCATAGGCTTAATTGTGTTATTATTTCAAGCAATTTTACTTGCCCATGGTGGATTAACTACATTAGGAGCTAATACATTTTCTATGGCAATAGCAGGACCTTTTATATCGTTTGTTATTTATAAAATAGCAATAAAACTTAAGTCACCTAAATTAGTAGCTGTATTTATGGCAGCATCACTTGGAGATTTAGTTACATATTGTGTAACTTCCATGCAATTAGCAATAGCTTATCCATCTGAAGTTGGTGGTTTTAGTGCATCTCTTTTTAAGTTTTTAGGTATATTTGCTATAACACAAATACCCTTAGCAGTTATAGAAGGTATCATTACTGTTTTAGTAATTATGGCACTAGAATCATATGCCAAACCTGAACTAATTGAATTAGGATTTGTGAAAGGAGAGATTACTAAATGACTAGAAAATTAAAGGTTTCTATTATTTTAATACTTATTTGTATCGCTATTGCTGTGGTACCACTTATTATAGTAAAAGATTCTGAGTTTGGTGGTGCAGATGATGCAGCTTCAAATACAATAAGTAAGATTTTAAAGGTAAATGATTATGAACCTTGGGCGTCACCTGTTTATGAACCACCAGGTGGTGAAACAGAATCTTTACTTTTTTGTCTTCAAGCAGCGCTTGGGGCAGGGGTCTTTGGTTATGGTATAGGAGTATTAAAAGAACGATCAAAGCATAGAAATGGAGCGTAGTAAATGGTAATGATTGATAAGCTTTCCTATTCGTCCAAGTTGCGATATACAAGTCCTTGCTTAAAAGCATTTTTTGCAATTAGTACACTTATATTAACTATCGCAGCACATTCATTCATTATTTCGTTTATTACGTTAATAATCATGGTAAGCCTTACTGTTTTTAATAGTAGGAATTCTTATAAATATTACTTTAAACTGTATGTGTTACCAATTAGTTTTCTATTACTTAGTACTCTTACAATTATAATAAATATAACGGATGAACCCATATCACCCTTTCGAATTCCTTTGTTTCCTGTGTATTTGATCCTTAAAGATGATGCAATTATGTATGCTCTTAATTTAATCATCACATCCTTAGGAGCTGTTTCTTGTTTGTATTTTTTGTCGTTGACCACACCAATAACAGATATACTATATGTGTTAAAAGTAATACACTGCCCAAACTTAATCATTGAATTATTGATGTTAATATATCGTTTTATTTTTATTCTCTTAAATAGTGCATATTCCATTTTCATTTCTCAAAAATGCAGATTAGGTAATATTGATATAAAAACTTCCATAAAGTCAACTAGCCAGTTGTTTGCAGTTTTATTAATTCAAGCTCTTAAAAGAGCTTCTATCTTATATGATGCTATGGAATCTAGGTGTTATGACGGTACGATTAATGTACTACATGAAACGAATAAAGCGACTAAAAAAGAAATAACATGTGTGATTGTATTTGAAATCATTTTACTGATGATATATTTGACTCAAAGGAGATTTTTATGAGTACCAATATACTTAAGATAGAGAATGTAACTTACACTTATGAAGATGGCACCAATGCCTTAAGTGATGTAAGCATTGATATAGAGAAAGGTCAAAAAGTTGCCTTTTTAGGCGCAAATGGTTCTGGAAAATCCACTTTATTTTTATGTTTAAATGGCATTCTTAAACCTAAATCCGGAACTATTTATTTTAATAATAAGCCGATTGATTACAAAAGAAAAGGTTTATTAAATTTAAGAAGTAAAGTAGGTATTGTTTTTCAAGACCCTGACAATCAACTTTTTTCAGCAAGCGTTTATGAAGAGATTTCTTTTGGAGTAATGAATCTTGGTATAAAAGCTGCAGATGCAAAAATAAGAGTAGAAGAAGCAATTAAGGTTTTAGATATATCTGCATTTCGTCATAAACCAACTCAATTTTTAAGTGGTGGTCAAAAAAAGCAAGTAACCATTGCTGATATATTAGTTATGGATCCAGATGTGGTTATTTTAGATGAACCAGCATCAGCTCTTGATCCAAAACATACAGAAATTGTATATCATCAAATTGATAAACTGCAAAGTAATGGGATTACAGTTATAATTTCGACGCATGACATGAATCATGCACTGGAATGGTCAGATAAGATAATCATAATGAATGATGGAAAAGTCCTTGCACAGGGAAAACCGGAGGAAATATTTTTAGATATTTCTATGTTAAAACAATCCAATTTATCCCAACCGGATGTAATAAAAATGTATTGCAGTTTGTGTGAAAAAGGTATTTTAAATAAAAACTTAGCAGTGCCTAAGAGTATGAAAGAATTAGAACAATACATAGAAGATATGTTAAGGAGATGTGAGAATGTGTAAAAAAGCAATTCTAGTTGTAAGCTTTGGTACAAGCCATAATGATACGAGAGAAAAGACAATAGACCAAATCGAACAAGATATTAATAATTGCTACCCTGAATATAGAGTATATCGTGCTTATACTAGTAAAATGATAATTAAAATTTTAAAACATAGAGATAACATTCATGTGTTTACTGTTTCAGAGGCCATGGTTCAAATGAAATTGGATGGTATGGAAGAAATTATTGTTCAACCAACACATGTACTGAATGGTATTGAAAATGACAACATGATAGCGGACGTAATCTATCATAAAGATGATTTTAAAACTATAAAATTTGGTACCCCACTACTACATTCTACAGATGATTATAAGAGAGTCGTAGAAACATTAGCAAAAGAATTACCTGTAAATGAAAAAAATCAAGCGCTAATATTTATGGGGCATGGCACAGAACATTATACAAATACGTCATATACTGCTCTAGATTATATGTTTAAAGCTCGTGGTTATGATAATGTTTATGTAGCCACCGTGGAAGCTTATCCAGAAATAACTGATATTATGAAACAATTAAAGGGAAAGAAGTATAATAAAGTACTTGTAACACCATTTATGATTGTTTCAGGGGAGCATGCAAAAAATGATATGGCAGGAGAAGAGGAAAACTCATGGAGGTTTCAATTAGAAAAAGAAGGGTTTGATGTATCCTGTATTTTAAAAGGATTAGGTGAATATAAAGAGATACGAAGTATCTTTATAGACCATATTAAGATGGCAATATAATGATGGCAATATAATGATGGACGGAAATATAATGATGGAGATATAGTGCTGGCAATATTAAGCTGGCAATATTAAGTGGCAATAGAAAGAGTTCATTAATGTAAATCATAAAGGGCTGACAGGCAGCCCTTAGATTAAAATTATTTAGATTCTTTTGAAATAATGAGAGAATAATATCCTGCATCTTCTGGAATATCTTCCACACTAGGATAGATTTTTTCATTAGACATACCGCAATTTTCAACCATAACAGCATCGAAACCATTAGACTGTAGTTGTTTCTTTACTTCACCAATTTGTTTGCCTGCTTTCATATATACTTTGGTTCCAGAAAGACTTATGGACTCACTAATGGAATAAGAGCTTGGAATTATATGCAGTAGCTCAGCTTTATCAACTAAGCTATCTCCAAGAGTAGCCGCAACAGCACAAAAAGAAGGGATTCCACTAATAATTTCAGTCTGGTGTCCAGATTCCTTTACAAGTCTATGAATGTATATGTAGGTAGAATAAATGGTAGGATCACCTAATGTAAGAAAAGCAATATTTTTACCTTTTTGTAATTGCTCTGTGATAAGATATGCACCTTGTTCATGGCTTTGCTTTAGTAATACCTTATCCTTAATCATTGGCATATCGATTGGTAAAATTTCCTTTTCATCTAGTTCTGGTATTGCTTTTTGTGCAATATGAAAAGCAACACAAGTATGTTTATCTAAAGCGGGAATTGCAATTATATCACACTCTTTTATGATGCGAACTGCTTTTAAAGTAAGTAATTCAGGGTCTCCAGGTCCAACACCAACCCCATATAAGGTTCCTATCATAATAATTATCTCCAATCTTATTTATAACGTGTGAAACTCTTTTCACATTGTATCATAAGTCAAATTTTTTTTGAAGTAGGTTTTGGAAGTTTATGGGGAGTATGAATAGAACAGGAGAATAAACGCATATGCTAGACAGATATGTTTTTAAAGATAATAAAAAGTTAAGATGTGGATACACAACAGGTTCTTGTGCAACCGCTGCAACTAAAGCAGCAACACTTATGCTCCTAAGTGATGAAATAATTCATCATATCTCGGTTATGACTCCAAAGGGGGTCAGATTAGATCTTAAAGTTTTAGATATAACAAGGAATAAGGACAGTGTTACCTGTGCAATTCAAAAAGACGCTGGAGATGATGCGGATGTAACAGATGGAATATTGATTTATTCCACGGTAAGTAAAATTGACACGGGTATTATGATTGATGGTGGTATCGGAGTAGGAAGAATCACAAAACCTGGGTTAGATCAAGAAGTTGGACAAGCAGCAATTAATAGTGTTCCTAGGAAAATGATTTTTGATGCTGTAACGTCTGTTTGCGAAGAAGCCGAATATAAGGGCGGTATGAATGTTATCATATCCATTCCGGAAGGGGTCTCACTTGCTAAGAAAACCTTTAATCCAAGGCTTGGCATTGTAGGTGGTATATCGATTCTTGGAACAAGCGGAATTGTAGAACCTATGAGTGAAGCAGCGTTAGTTGATACAATAAAAGCAGAGATTAGTATGTCGGTTGCAAGTGGTGCTAAATATCTAGTTGTTACACCGGGCAATTATGGTGAGGCATTTATTAGTAATTCCTTATCCATAGATTTAAGTAAAACTGTGAAATGTAGTAATTTCATAGGGGAAACCATTGATATGGCATGTGAATATAAGCTAAAGGGTATGTTGATTGTTGGGCATATTGGGAAATTAGTGAAGTTAGGTGCAGGAATTATGAATACCCATTCAAAATGGGCTGACGGTAGAATGGAGATATTATGTAGTTGTGCCTTATTAGCAGGTGCAGATACAAAACTCTTAAAACAGATACTAGAATGTGATACCACAGATGGGGTTTTAGAGATTTTAGAGAGGGCCCGGATTATGAATGAAACCATGAAAATTTTAATGGAACGAATTGATTACCATATACAGCATAGAGCATATGATGGATTTGTTTTAGGAGTAGTGGTTTTCTCAAATAAATATGGACTATTAGGAAAAACAAAACAAGTAGACTTGCTAATAAGTAGGTTAGAAAAGGAGTAATATATGGTACATTTTGTAGGCGCAGGAAGTGGTGCGGTGGATTTAATCACCCTTAGAGGACAAAGATTATTAACAGAAGCGGATATTATAATATATGCGGGTTCTTTAGTGAATGAAGAACTTTTACAGTATGCAAATAAAGACTGTAAAGTTTATAACAGTGCTCATATGACTTTAGATGAGATAATAGATGTTATGGTATCAAATAATAAGGATGGGAAAAATATTGTTCGATTACATACTGGGGATCCAAGTATATATGGTGCGATTCGTGAACAGATGGATCGCCTTAAGGCTGTTGGCATTGAGTATGATGTGTGCCCTGGTGTAAGTAGTTTCTGTGGAGCAGCTGCGGCATTAAAAGCGGAATATACATTACCAAATGTGTCTCAAACCGTTATCATTACCCGTATGCCAGGAAAGACACCGGTGCCGCCAAAAGAACAGATAGCATTACTTGCTAGCCATCAAGCAACCATGGTTATTTTCTTAAGTACAGGGCTACTGAAAGAACTGAAAGAAGAGTTATTAATTGGTGGTTATCAACTAACAACACCTTGCGCAATTGTATACAAAGCGACCTGGAAAGATGAGATCATTGTAAAGGGAGTACTTAAGGATTTACCCCAGTTAGCACTGGATAACAATATTACCAAAACAGCACTAATTGTGGTTGGTGAATTCTTAGGCGATGAATACGAATTGTCCAAGTTATATGATCCCACCTTTTCAACTGAGTACCGAGAGGCCACGAAATGAAACTAGCCGTGATAGCTTTTACAAGAAAAGGTGGCGGGTTAAATTCAAAAATTGTAAATGAGCTAATGTTAACTGGTGAGCAAGTAACAGGGTACATGATAGATAAATACGTAGATGATACCAACCTTACTCCTTTTTGTAACTTAAAGGATTTAATGAAAAATCTATTTTCTACTATGGATGGAATCATTTTTATCGGAGCTTGTGGTATTGCTGTTCGTTCCATTGCACCATATTTACGTAGTAAAGTAGAAGATCCTGCGGTATTAGTTTTAGATGAACATGGTACCTATGTCATTTCTCTTTTGTCTGGACATATTGGTGGCGGGAACGAGCTTACAAACATAGTAGCCAATATGATTGGTGGAAAGCCAGTTATTACTACTGCAACGGATGTTAACCAAAAGTTTGCAGTGGATAGCTGGGCTAAAAAGAATAAGTTAATCATCACAGATGTAAGTATGATAAAACTAATATCCAGTAGTATATTACATGGAGAAAAGATAAGCTTTTTTAGTGAATTAAAAATGGCGGGACAGTTACCTTCTGAGTTAACAAAAGATAAAACAGACATAGGTATATGTATTTCAAATGATAAGAATAGAAAGCCTTACCCTAATACCCTTAACTTGATTCCTAAAAATATTGTTTTAGGAATTGGATGTAAGCGAGAAACTCCTTTTGATAGGATTGAAACATTTGTTGATGAAGTGCTAAAGGAAAATCAAATCGATTCTAAAAGAGTCATAAAAATCTGCTCCATTGATTTAAAAAGCAAAGAGTCAGGTATGATACAGTTAGCCGAAAAGTTCGGTGTTCGTTTTAATACCTTTTCAGTAGAAGAACTGAATGCAGTAAAGGGAGAATTTGCAAGTTCATCTTTTGTAAAAAATACGGTTGGTGTTGATAATGTGTGTGAACGAAGTGCCATGCTTGGAAGTGAGTATGGATCATTGATTATACCAAAAACGAGCAAGCAGGGAATCACATTAGCAGTCTGTGAGATAAACCACATATTACAATTTTAATGGAGGACAAATATGAAATTATACATCGTAGGCTTTGGTGCAGGTGGATATGAATACATGACAATACAAGCAAAAAATGCCATAAAGAACAGTGAAATTATTGTTGGGTATTCTGTCTATATAGATTTAGTAAAGGAATATTTTAATGACAAAGTATTTTTTAGTACACCTATGACAAAAGAAGAAGAACGATGCAGGTGGGCGATAGAAGAAACGTTAAAAGGGAAGACGGTTTCACTTGTATGTAGTGGAGATAGCGGAGTGTATGGGTTAGCAAGTTTAATTTATGAACTTTCCACAGAATATGAACCATTTGAAATCGAAGTGATATCTGGAGTTACTGCGGCTTGTAGTGGTGGAGCAGTACTTGGAGCGCCTCTTACACATGACTTTGCTGTGATTAGTTTAAGTGATTTAATGACTCCTTGGGAAGTTATCGAGAAAAGATTACAATGTAGTGCTATGTGTGATTTAGTAATTTGTCTTTATAATCCTTCTAGTAAAAAGAGACATGATTATCTTAAAAGGGCTTGTGAAATTATTTTACAATACCAAGATAAAGATACTGTGTGCGGATACGTAAAAAATATTGGACGAGCTGGAGAAATAAGTGTAATTACAACCTTGGGAGAACTAATAGATGAATCGGTAGATATGTTTACCACTGTATATATAGGTAACTCATCAACAAAAAATATAAACAATAAGATGGTAACACCAAGAGGATATTTCATCACAAAGAAGGAGAACAATGACGAATAAGGTACTTATCTTTGCCGGAACAACAGAAGGAAGAATCCTTTGTGAATATTTTATTGAACATGAAATACAGGTAGATGTTTGTGTAGCTACAGATTATGGTGAAACAGTATTACCTAAGAGTACATATTTACAGGTTCATGTGGGGCGTATGGATAAACAACAGATACTAGATGAAATCGAACGTAAAAAACATCAGTTGATTATTGACGCCACTCATCCCTATGCGGTTTTGGTAACCAATAATATAAAAGAAGCTTGTGAAACAAGTGGTATCAAATATGTAAGAGTACTGAGAGAAAGTATGGAGTGTGAACATGTTTTATATGTAGAGTCCATTAGGGAAGTGGTAGAATTTTTAAATCATAGAACAGAGAAGGCACTTATCACCACAGGAAGTAAAGAATTAGAAGCATTTACAAAAGTAAATGATTATAAAAACCGTCTTATTGTTCGTGTACTGCCAACGAAAGAAGTGGTAGCACAATGTGAGAAATTAGGATTTCAGGGAAAGAATTTAATCTGTATGCAAGGACCATGTTCCCTGGAAATGAACTACGTAACACTTAAGGAGACTGGGGCTAATTATCTCGTAACGAAAGAATCTGGCGTTGCTGGTGGATTTGTGGAGAAAATTGAGGCTGCAAAAAAAGCTGGAGTTGAAGTTATTGTAATAAGACGCCCAAGTAAAGAAGATGGATACTTGGTTAGTGAAATGAACGAGTGGGTTAAAAAATTTATTAGTTAGAAAGTTAGGGATTAATATGAAGAATATAACCATTATAGGAATTGGAATGGGAAATCCTGAAACCATAACCTTAGAAGGAAAAAGATACATAGATGAAGCGCAGGTTTTAATTGGAGCAAAACGAATGTTAGATACCTTTCAGGATAACAACAAAACAATGGTCTTCACCTATGATAGTAAAGAAATACGTGAATATATTGTTAAGTCAGGTTTTCAAAACTTTTGTATCCTAATGTCCGGTGATACCGGTTTTTATAGTGGAACCAATAAGATATTAGAAGAACTACATGACTTTACAGTAAAAGTAATTCCTGGTATATCATCTTTATCTTATTTTTGTGCAAAGCTTGGTTGTTCTTGGGAAGATATATACCTAACAAGTCTACATGGGAGAAATGAAAATATAGTATTAGCAGTGAAACAACACAAAAAGACATTTGCATTAACAGACGGAAAAATTAGTGATATATGTATGAAATTAGAGAAAGCTGGTTTCGGTAATGTGGAAGTTAGCATTGGTGAAAACTTGTCTTACAGTAATGAAAGAATCATAAAGGCAAAAGCGATGGATTTAACGGGACAAGAATTTGAACCACTAAGCGTTATAATAATAAATAATCCAGGTTTCCAACCAGAATACCGATTAGGAATAAACGATGATGAGTTTATTCGTGGAGAAGTTCCAATGACAAAAAGTGAAGTTCGTGCCATATCCATTAGTAAACTAAACTTAAAAGAAGACTCCATTATATACGACATTGGAGCTGGCACTGGTTCTGTCTCCATAGAAATGGCGCTTATTGCAAAAAAGGGTAAAGTATATGCAATCGAACAAAAGGATGAAGCCATCCAATTAATTAAGTTAAATAGAGAAAGATTCGCGACTTTTAACCTTGAGATTATTCATGGAATGGCACCAGATGTTTTTAGTGAGCTAGAAACACCGGATATCGCTTTTATTGGTGGAAGCAAAGGAAATATGGAGTCTATTATAAGTGCTCTATTACATAAAAATAATTCCATTCAAATCGTCGTAAATGCCATTGCATTAGAGACCTTAGCTGAGACACTAACATTATTTAAAGCAAAAGAAATGGTAGATATAGAAGTAGTACAAGCATCTATTTCAAAAACCAAAGAAATAGGGAATTATCATATGCTATGCGGACAAAATCCAGTTTTTATCCTTAGCGGTAGGGGGAAAACTCATTGAACAAAATTAATAGATTAATGATTGCTGGTACTAAAAGTGGATGCGGAAAGACAACCATTACCTGTGGTATTTTAAAATGTATCATGAATCAAGGACTTTTCGTTAGCTCATTTAAATGTGGGCCTGATTATATTGACCCTATGTTTCATAGTAAGATTATAGGTACGAAGTCAGGAAACTTAGATAGTTATTTCACAGATTCAGAAACATTAAACTCCCTATTTATTAAGAATTCAAAGGATACAGATATTAGTGTGATTGAAGGTGTTATGGGATATTATGATGGCATTGGTTTTACTAGTAATGCTAGTAGTTACTCCATAGCAACAATCACCAAAACGCCAGTGATATTAGTACTAGATTGTAAAGGGGTAAGTACTTCAATTGGAGCTATTCTGCAAGGGTTTCTAGGGTTTAAAGCTGATAATAATATAAAAGGGGTTATATTCAATCAGTTACCTGAAGTGTTGTATGAAGATGCTAAAAAATTAGCAAAAAAGCTAGGTGTTGTTTCTTTAGGGTACGTACCAGTCATAAAAGAATGCATACTAGAAAGTAGGCATTTGGGGCTAGTTACGGCAGATGAGATAGAAGATATTAAGAACAAGATTGAATTATTAGCTAGTAATCTTGAAAACACACTTGATATAAACGGTATGCTTCAACTATCAAAACAAGCTGAAGACCTTCCTGACATCTCTATTTTTAAAGTGAAAAAGGTGAGTAAACAAATAAAGATAGCTATTGCCATGGATAATGCATTTTGCTTTCATTATAGGGATAATCTTGATTTATTAACTGAGATGGGTTGTACGTTACTACCATTTAGCCCACTTAAGGATACGAAACTCCCAAATGATATTAGTGGGCTTTTATTAAATGGTGGTTATCCAGAGCTATATGCAGATGAGCTGTCAAAAAATCAGAACATGTTAAAGAGTATAAAACAAGCAATTTATGATGGAATCCCAACAATCGCAGAATGTGGTGGGTTTATGTACCTACATGATACGATGGAAGATACAACAGGAAAAGAATATCCTATGGTAGGTGTGATTCAGGGTAAATGTTATAAGACAAATCGGTTACAACGATTTGGCTATATCGATATGAGTGCTTATAAGGATAATCTAATTTCTAGCAAATTAGGTCATGTTAAAGCACATGAATTTCATTATTGGGATAGTGAAAGTTCTGGAGAAGATTATCATGCCGTTAAAGCAAGTGGAACGAAAGAATGGGATTGCATTCATGCAACGGACATAATGTATGCAGGTTTTCCACACCTATATTATTACAGTAATCCAGCAATTGCAGAGGGTTTTGTGAATCAATGTATTAAGTATAGTGAAAAGATGAGAAGTAATTGAAGAAGTAATTGAAGAAGTAATTGAATAAGTAATTGAAGAAGTAGTTGAAGAAGTAATAGAAGTAGTGATTGTAGAAGTAATAGAAGAAGTGATTGATGAAGTAATAGAAGAAGTGATATAAGAAGTGATATAAGAAGTGATTGATGAAGTAATTGAAGAAGTGATAGAAGAAGTGATAGAAGAAGTGATTGATAAAATATATAAAGAAATAATTTAAGTAAGTGAATGAAGAAGGAATTGCATGCAATTACAACTAGTATAGATATATTATGAAAAAAGATAGAGAATGTTATCAAATAAAATGCTATTAAAAGAATGTGAGATAATTATGAATTTGGAATTGGATCAAATAGTAAAAGAAATTCATCCCAGTGATGAAGTTGCTATATTGAATGCAAAAAATCATTGGGATAATATAGCAAAACCAATTGAAGGTCTAGGTCTACTAGAAGATTTAATTATTAAAATAGCTGGTATAAAAGGGACAAAGCAGTTCGACCTAGGCAAGAGAGCAATCCTAATTATGTGTAGTGACAATGGAGTAGTTTCAGAGCAAGTGACTCAAACAGATAGTAGTGTAACAGCAATTGTAACTGAGAACTTTGCAAAAGGGACGGCTAGTGTTAATCGAATGGCTATGGTTGCTGAAGTAAATGTTATTCCAGTGGACATTGGAATAAAAACAGATCTTTCAACTGATGGTGTATTAAATAGAAAAATAGCTTATGGGACAGGTAATATAGCAAAAGAACCTGCAATGACCCGTGCACAAGCATTACAGGCAATACATATAGGTATCCAATTGGTAAAAGACTTAAAAGAGGAAGGATATGGAATTTTTGGTACTGGTGAGATGGGAATTGGTAATACAACCACTAGCAGTGCCATAGCTAGTGTACTGCTTCATGTACCAGTCGAACTGGTTACAGGAAAAGGAGCAGGTCTATCTAAGGATGGTTTATTAAGAAAGATAGATGTTATTAAGAAAGCTATTGCTTTTCATGACCCAGATGATTCAGATCCAATTGATGTTTTAGCAAAACTAGGTGGTTATGACATAGCAGGATTAACTGGTATATTCCTAGGTGGGGCTATATACCATGTCCCAATTATTATAGATGGAATGATTTCTGCTGTTGCAGCTTTGCTTGCAACTAGATTGTGTCAGGATACAGCTGATTATATATTACCATCCCATATTGGTAAAGAGCCTGCTAGTTTGCTGATCATGAAAGAATTGGGACTAAACCCAATTATACATGGAAATTTAGCTCTTGGAGAAGGAACTGGGACAGCGTTAGTTTTTCCAATGCTCGATATGGCGCTTAGTGTATATAACGAGAACAACACCTTCTCAGATATCCATATTAAGTCTTATGAAAAATTTGAATGATTTATTTAATTGTAATTATAAAAAATTAAGGTAAAGGAAATATTCCATAAACGCATAGGGAGAAGAAAATGATTACATTAGTTACAGGTGGTAGCGGCAGTGGAAAATCCCAGTACGCTGAAAATTTAGCGTTAAGCTTAAATAAGACACATTTGATTTACATAGCCACTATGATTCCTTATGGTAATGAAAGTCTTGTGAAAATCAAAAGACATCAAGAACAAAGACAAGATAAGAAATTCCAAACCATAGAGTGTTTTACCAATATAAAGTCACTAAAGGTAGAGAGAAAACCTACTATTTTACTGGAATGTATGTCTAACCTTCTGGCAAATGAGATGTATAGTGAGAATGGAATAAGGCAATTACCAGAGCCTATAGATGTTCGTGATGAGATTATGGAAGGAATGAAACATCTTGATTCCTTGTGTGATAACCTAGTTATTGTCTCCAATGAAGTGTTTTCAGATGGTATAAGTTATGATGATGATACAAGTACATATATTCAAAATCTAGGTGATATAAATCGTAGAATCAGTTCTCTCGCATTGAATGTAGTTGAGGTAGTATGTGGTATACCAAATATAATTAAGGGGAGAAAAGTATGACTTGGATAAATTCAATGTTAATAGCATTTTCAATGTATTCAAGGCTTCCAGTTAGGGGAGTAGAATGGAATGATAAAAATATGAAATATTCACTTGGCTTTTTTCCACTAGTAGGTGTGGTAATTGGAGCTTTTCTTACTCTGTGGTGGTGGATAAGTGAAAAGTTAGGTTTTGGAATTTATTTTAGATCTGCAATTTATTGTGTAATACCAGTTATGATAACAGGTGGAATTCATATTGATGGATTTCTCGATACGGTAGATGCCTTAAGTTCATATCAACCGAAAGAAAAGAAATTAGAAATTATGAAAGATCCCCATACAGGAGCATTTGCTATTATTGGATGTGTTATGTATTACTTAGTGTATTTTGGGGCACTTACCGAGATTAAAAACTTAAGAATAAGCCTTATCATTAGTATAGGTTTTGTGCTCTCTAGAGCATTCAGTGGATTGTCTTTGGTTTTATTTAAGTCTGCTAAAAAAGAAGGGCTTTTATATACCTTTTCTTCCAGTGCACATAGAAAAATTACTGGTATTATGTTAGTTTCAATCATATTACTATGCGTCGCTGCAATGATTTTTCTAAATGCAGTAACAGGAGTAATCCTTTTAGTTGTAGCAGTGTTAGTTTTTGTTTATTACAGGAAGATGTCTTATAAACAATTCGGTGGAATAACGGGCGATTTAGCAGGATTTTTCCTGCAAGTGTGTGAATTGGCAATTTTAATTACTACAATTATTATAGATAAATTATAAATAGTAAGTTATCTTAAAGGATTTTAGTGTGTCAAAAGTCGTTAAAGTATAAATTATGGTTATAAAAAGTGTTATACGTTGTAAACTATACTTCGACTTTTGATATGCTTATCCTTATAGTTAATTAGCCAATTGCGAAACATCAAAGATGTATTTATGTATCATATAATTTATACAATTTTATGGCTGAATCTTGCTCGTAAGGGCAACTGAAGCCAGAAAATTCGTATAAATTGTATGATGCATTCGATAAACTATATAGTTTCGCAATTACCTATTTAAAGTTATTACAAAAAGGAGAACTTAATAAATGGAGTTATATGTTGGTGGCAGAGCTCAAGGAAAACTTGATTTTGTACTTCATCAAAAAAAGATGGAAGAAAGCAGTAAGTTAATCTGTGATGGTGTGGATTGTACTACAGAAGATATTTTAACTAAGCCTATAATCAATCATTTTCATGAATTCATTCGAAGATTAATAAAAGAAAATGAAGAAGTGGAAGCATTTTTAGAAAAATTAATCAAGGACAACCCATCTGTTATTATCCTTTGTGATGAAGTAGGGTATGGAATTGTTCCTATGGAAAAAGAAGATAGAAGATACCGAGAAATAGTAGGACGTAGTTGCTGTAAATTAGCAGAACATGCAGATAGTGTAGTACGAATTGTATGCGGGATAGGACAAAAGTTGAAATGAAAATAATACTAATACGTCACGGACAAACAGAAGGTAATCTGTATAAAAGATACATCGGTTCAACGGATGAAGCCTTATGTATAAATGGAATTAACAAACTTTGGGATAATACAAGAATGAACTGTTATCCTAAGGTACAACAGATTTATGTAAGTCCAATGAAACGTTGCATTGAGACAGCAGGTATCATATACCCAAACCAAAAGTATATAACTTGTAATGAATTACGTGAATGTGACTTTGGAGAATTTGAAAATAAAAATTATCAGGAACTAAATCAGAATAAAAAGTATCAGGATTGGCTAGATAGCAATGGGACACTTCCATTTCCAGGGGGTGAAACTCATGAAGGTTTTAAAGAAAGGTGTATCAAAGGATTTCAACACATATTGAGCCATTGTTCCTGTGATGAGATAGCACTCATTGTTCATGGCGGTACCATAATGTCCATATTAGATTGGTATTCTAACCCTAATCACGAATTTTATCATTGGCAAATTAAAAATGGTGAAGGCTATATCTGTGAGCTTTCGAAAGACAAAAATTATGTAACAGTAATTACAAAAATAATAGGTGTAGGTGAACAATTATGATATTACATAGCATGGTAGCATTGTTATTCGGTTTTGTATTAGACCTAATATTTGGTGATCCACATTGGCTTCCACACCCCATCCGTTTTATAGGTAAGTTAATTAGTAAAACAGAGAAGGTTATTAGAAAAGATCCAAAGTTAAATAACAACAATAAAAGAAATGCAAATCTAGAAATAATAAAAGGTGTAATACTTGTTGTTATTGTACTTTTCATTTCCACGTTAATACCCTTTTTCATACTATACTTTTTATACAAATATATACCATGGTTAGGCTTATTAATAGAAAGTATTATGTGTTATCAAATTTTAGCCACTAAATGCCTTAAAGTTGAAAGTATGAGAGTATATCAGTCACTTAAAAAGGGTGATTTAGAAGAAGCAAGATATTATGTGTCCATGATAGTAGGTAGGGATACAAAGATTTTAGATGAAACAGGAATAACAAAAGCGGCAGTAGAAACAGTGGCTGAAAATACTTCAGATGGTGTAATTGCACCTATGATTTATATGGCTTTAGGTGGTGCAACTCTTGGATTTTTTTATAAAGCAGTGAATACAATGGATTCAATGGTGGGTTATAAAAACGAAAAGTATCTATACTTTGGAAGATTTGCAGCTAAACTAGATGATGTAATGAATTATTTGCCAGCACGAATCTCAGCGTTCATTATGATACTTGTTTGCCCGGTCATTGGACTAGATATTAAATCAGCTGCTAGAATTTATAAACGTGATAGACGAAATCATGCAAGTCCAAATTCTGCTCAAACAGAAGCAGTATGTGCAGGAGCTTTAAATATAGAGTTAGCAGGAGATGCTTATTACTTTGGAGTTTTACATAAGAAACCAACCATCGGTGATGCGATTAGGCCCATCGAGACCAATGATATTAAAAGGGCAAATATACTATTATATGCGACCGCTTTTGCAACGATGTTAATTATTCTTGTAATAAAAATATTAATAGGATTCGTGTGTCAAAAGCCCATTTAATTTAAATGTACGTCAACTTGCACTATGTTAGCTTAACGATGCGTGACGTAAACAAGAATTTAGTTTGCAACACGCTCTAGCAAGTACGTGTTTATGCAGATTGATTGACTTAAAATTACTGATTGCTTTTGACACTCGAGTTTAAATAGTTAATTGGGAAACTATATAGTTTTTTAATTTATCATAAAATTTATTCGAATTTTCTGGCTTCAGTTATCCTTAGGGGCAAGATTAAGCAGAAAGAATTGAGGAAAACCATGGAAAAATACAGACACGGTGGTGAAATATATAATAAAACGGTTACTTTAGATTATTCCGTTAATATTAATCCATTAGGGTTACCAAGTAGGGTAAAAGAAGTACTTATTAAGAACATAGACCAATTTATTCAGTACCCTGACAATAACTGCAATACATTAATAAAAGCCATAGCAGATTATGAGCAGGTAGATAAAAATCACATTATCTGTGGTAATGGTGCTTCTGATATTATTTTTCGCTTATGTTTTGCTAGAAAACCAAAAAGAGCAATGGTATTAGCACCAACATTCTCTGAATATGAGAAGGCCTTACTGGCATCAGGAAGTGCTATCGAGTATTATTTATTGAAAGAAGATGATTGTTATGCTATCACAGAAAAAATAGTTGATAGTTTAAATGAAAACGTGGATATGCTTTTTTTATGTAATCCGAATAATCCAGTTGGTAATTGTATGGATATAGGAATCATAGAGAAGATAATACAACAATGTAAAATTCACAATATCTTTCTTGTTGTAGATGAGTGTTTTTTGGATTTTGTTGAAAAGGGTGATTTGCTATCAGTAAAAAAGTATATTCATAACAATTCAAATATCTTTATTATAAAAGCATTTACAAAAATATATGCAATGGCAGGCTTAAGACTAGGATATGGGTTATGTTGTAATTTTAATTTGCTAGAGAAAATGCAAGATATAGGACCTAGTTGGAATGTGTCCATTCCTGCGCAGATTGCAGGGGTGGAAGCTTTGTTACAACAGGAATACCTTAAAGATACTATGGAGTTAATAAAGATAGAAAGAAACTATCTTTGTAAACATTTAAAAAGATTAGGTTTGAAGGTGTTTGATCCTACCGCCAATTATATATTTTTTCAGAGTAAAAAAGAATTATATGAACCTTTATTAAAAAAAGGAATCTTAATACGTTGGTGTGATAATTATAGGCAATTAGGTAAAGAGTATTACCGCATTGCAATAAAAAATCATGGGGAAAATGTGGAATTTATAAATCAGATAGAACAGGTACTATTAGAAAATAATACTTAAATTTATCATGCAGAAAGTGAGTATAATATGGCTAAATCAATTATGATACAAGGAACCATGTCTAATGTAGGTAAAAGTTTGCTAGTAGCAGGTCTTTGCAGGGTATTGAAACAAGACGGGTTTAAAGTAGCTCCATTTAAATCACAAAATATGGCGCTAAACTCTTTTATCACAGAGGAAGGACTTGAAATGGGACGAGCACAGGTTATGCAAGCAGAGGCCTGTGGAATTAAACCTTCCGTACATATGAATCCCATCTTGCTTAAACCTACTACGGATGTAGGATCACAGGTTATTGTAAACGGTGAAGTAATTGGTAATATGAAGGCAGTGGATTACTTTAAATATAAGAAGAGTCTAATCCCAGAGATTATGAAAGCGTATCAAAAATTGGAAGAAGAGTATGATATTATCGTAATTGAAGGAGCCGGAAGCCCTGCTGAGATTAATCTAAAAAGCGAAGATATTGTTAATATGGGTATGGCAAAGCTTGTGAATGCTCCAGTTCTTTTAGTTGGAGATATTGATCGTGGCGGAGTCTTTGCACAACTAATTGGAACAATCATGCTTTTAGAAGAAGATGAAAAAGCTAGAGTAAAGGCATCAATTATAAATAAGTTCCGTGGTGATAAGTCAATACTACAACCAGGACTTGATATGTTAGAAGAGTTAAGTGGTAAAGCAGTTGCAGGAGTGATTCCTTATGTCTATTTAGATATTGATGATGAAGATAGTTTATCAACAAGACTACAGAATAAAAATGAGATTGGCTTAGTTGATATTGCAATTATAAAATTGCCACGTATATCAAATTTTACTGATTTTAATCCACTAGAACAAATGGAAGGAGTTTCCGTTCGTTATGTAACAAATGTTTCTGAACTAAAAGATGCTGATATGATCATACTTCCAGGAACAAAAAGTACAATGCAGGATTTGGCTTGGCTTAGACAAAATGGATTGGAGGCTGCAATAAAACAAAAAGCAGCCAAAGGTAAGGTCATTATGGGAATATGCGGTGGTTATCAGATGTTAGGTGAAAAACTTATGGACCCATATCATGTAGAAGCATCTGGTGAAATGGAAGGAATAGGCCTTCTGCCTACTAAAACAACTTTTGAAGAACAAAAGGTCCGAACTCGAGTAACTGGTAATATTGATAATTTAACAGGAGATATGGAAATGTTAAGTGGCATAACCATAACAGGTTATGAAATCCATATGGGAACTACTATTGTAAATAATCAGAATGGTACCTCATTTTGTACTCTAGTGGATACCAATCAAACTATAGAAAATAAAAAGACAGATGGATATGTTTCTAATAATATTTTTGGAACTTATGTGCATGGGATTTTTGATAGTGAATCTTTTGTGGAAGCAATCATAAAAGTTCTTTTTAAGCAAAAAGGCTTAGACATGAATCAAGTAAAATCAATGGATATAGCGGCACATAAACAAGCGCAGTATGATAGCTTAGCAGACACAGTTCGAAGTAATTTAAATATGGATTTCATATATAAGATATTGGAGGAAGGAGCATGAATAAAGGCTTAATACATGTTTACTGCGGGGACGGGAAAGGCAAAACAACAGCATCCATGGGTTTAGCGCTTAGGGCTATTGGCAGTGGTATGAAAGTTGTCTTCCTACAATTCCTTAAGGGAAGGCAAGTTAGTGAGTTAGAAAGTTTAAAGCTACTTCCTAATTTGACAGTTCTAAGAAATAATAGAGATTATGGTTTTTATAATACCATGAGTAATCAGGATAAAATAGAGATTACTAAGCTTCATAATGAGAATTTATTAAAGGCATTTGTCATGATAGAGTCAAATCAGTGTGATTTGCTTATTCTTGATGAAATAACAGCAACTTATAGGTATCAATTAATTGATACGAAAGCTATCGATAATCTAATTATCAATAAAAAACCAGAGTTAGAGTTAGTGCTTACTGGTCGAAACCCAGATACACTCTTTATTGAGTATGCGGATTATGTTTCAGAAATAAAAAAGATTAAACATCCCTATGATAAGAATATAGCTGCCAGAAAGGGTATTGAGTTATGAGAATTCAATTAGAAAATGTATTACCAGGAGATATTGAAAAAAGAAGTTTTGAATTAATTGAACAAGAACTTAAAGTGGAATTAGATCCTAAATTAAAACCCATTATAAAAAGAGTTATTCATACGACAGCAGATTTTGAGTATATAGATAATTTATGCTTTTCAGAAAATGTAGTGGATAAAGGTATAGAAGCGATAAAAAATGGAGCAATTTTTATAACAGATACAAATATGGGTAAGGCAGGAATTAATAAAAAAGCTTTAGAGCGATTTGGAAATCAAGTATATTGCTATATGGATGATGTAGATGTAGCAGAATATGCAAAGGAGCATGGTGTAACCAGAGCAGTAGCAAGTGTAGAGAAGGCAGCAAAACTAAATAAGAAAATCATTTATGTAGTTGGCAATGCTCCTACCGCTTTAATAAGGCTGTATGAATTGATTACGGAAGGGAAAATAAAGCCAGAAGTTATTATTGGAGTTCCAGTTGGTTTTGTTAACGTTGTAGAATCAAAAGAGCTAATTATGAAAACAAATATTCCATATATCGTAGCTAGGGGAAGAAAAGGTGGAAGTAACGTTGCTGCTAGTATATGCAATGCCTTATTGTACATGATACCTTAAACGAAATTATTATTTTATGCCCAAACATATATTAAAACCAAATAAATATTAAAACCAAATATATTAAAACCAAACATATATTAAAACCAATTATATATTAAAACTAATTATATGGTAAAACCAATTATATGCTAACCCCAATAATCTAGTCTAATACCTAAAATTACTAAAAATATAAAGATGTTATTGATAACCCATATTAAAAAAATGTGATATAATAATCATCAAAATAAAGGTGAAAGAAAGAAAACTTGTGATAAATGAAAGAGGAACAAAGATGAGCATACATACTTTAAGTATCAGTCATAAAACTGCACCAGTAGAGATACGTGAGTTATTAACATTTACCAAAGAAGAAAAGTGTGATTTTCTTAAGAGTGCGGTTAGATTAGAAAGTATTACGGAATGTGTATTGATTACAACTTGTAATCGTACTGAAATCTATATGAATGGTAACCAAAATGCTCTCGAACAAATGATACAATATATTGTTTCTATTAAAAATTTAAATTATGAGAATATGCTAAAATATTTTAATCGTTATAGTGATGAAAAATCAATTCATCATCTATTTAGAGTAACCAGTGGTATTGACTCCATGTTAGTTGGTGAAGATGAAATTTTAGGTCAAGTTAAAGAGAATTACCAATTAGCATTTGAATTAGGAACAACTGGATTTTTACTAAATACACTTTTTCGCGAAGCGATTACCTGCGCAAAAAAGGTGAAAACTAATACAAAGATATCAAAGACACCAATATCGATTGGAACGTTAGCTTCCCATGAGATCATAAATTTTATCCAAAAAGACAAAAAGAAAAAAGTATTAATTATCGGTTTGACTGGTAAAATGGGAACCATATTAATGAAAAATTTATACCATAATTCACATATTGATATTGTAGGAACTATTAGATCTCATAATATATCCGAAGAATTCATAAGTTATCCTAAAGTAAAGATGATAGATTATCAACATAGATATGAGATAATAAATGAAGTTGATATTATCGTAAGTGCAACAACAAGCCCACATTATACAATCACTTACGATGAAGTAAAAAAATTTATATATGAGAATAAACCACGTCTACTTATTGACCTATCGGTACCATTGGATATTGATAAAAATATAGAAAAGTTAGATAATATGAAATTAATAGATATTGATTATTTTAAAAAATTATCGGAAAATAATAACACACAGAAATTACAGGAAGTAGAGTCAGCAAAAAGTATTATTGATGAAGAAGTTGATAATTGTTTAAAATTAATTAATTTTAGAGAATTTTTACCATATATGGAAAATGTAAAGAGCGTATTTGAAAAACAACCCTTGGAAAGTATCTTGTATCAATTAAGAGACTTAGTACCAAGTAATGATTTTGACATTATATTAAGTAGTTTAAAAAAACTAGTGAAAGATTAAATGAAGTAGTTTATAAGACAAGTGAAAGAATAAATTAGTAGCTTAAAGGAACTAGTGAAAGAATAAAATAGTAAATTAGTAGCTTAAACTAGTGAATGAATAAATGAAGTAACTTAAAAATCTAGTGAAAGAATAAATGAAGTAACTTAAAAATCTAGTGAAAGAATAAATTAAGCAGCTTATAAAACCTAGTGAATGAATAAGATAAGAGGTGAAACATGGCTTATTTCCCGATGTTTATAGATCTAAAAGATAAATTATGTGTCATTGTTGGTGGTGGAATCGTAGCATATCGAAAAATTACGTCATTATTGGAATTTGAAGCTAAGGTAGTGGTTATTGCACCTGAAATTTGTGATGAAATCCTTTCTTTAGAAGGGAAAATAAGGATTTTAAAAAGATTATATGAAACTATTGATATTGAAAAAGCAACCTTAGTAATTGCAGCAACGAATGATTTAAACCTTAATAAAAGAATATCCAATGAGTGTAACGATGCAAAAATACCAGTAAATGTTGTAGACTGTCAAAAGGAATGTAGCTTCATATTTCCAGCTTATCTAAAAAAAGGTTCTGTCACAATTGGTGTGACATCATCTGGAAAAAGCCCAATTATCTCACAAAGAATAAAAAGGGATATTCATAAAATCCTTCCAGACTACATAGAAGACTTAGTGGAAATCTTAGGTGACGTTAGAGAAGAAGTGAAATCTGTTTTTGATACAGAAGAGAAGAGAAAAAAGATATTTAAGCAGATAGTGGAGTTAGGTTACTTAAATAAAGGAAAGTTAACAAGAAATGAAATCGAGTTAATTATAAACAAGGGAAAGCAGGAGGACTTAGAGTAATGTATGAGCAAACAATTAAAATCGGAACTAGAAAAAGTCAATTGGCATTAGCTCAAACGAAACTAGTAGTAGAAGCTATACAAAAGAATAATCCTGATGTTAAGATAGAATTGGTTCCCATGATGACCCAAGGTGATAAAATATTAGATAAATCCCTAGAAAGTTTTGGTGGTAAAGGTGCCTTTGTATCCGAATTTGAAGAAGCGTTATTAAAGGGCAAGATTGATTTGGCGGTACATAGTGCAAAGGATATGCCCATAAAACTTCCAGAAGGGCTTGAGATAATCGCTGCATCGGATAGAGAAGATCCTAGAGATGTAATTATTACAAGAAAAGATAATACGAATCCACTTACAGAGAATAGTATAGTAGGGACTAGTAGTTTAAGAAGACAAATGCAGATTCAGGATCAATTTCATGTACAAGTAAAAACCCTTAGAGGTAATGTTAATACAAGACTGAGTAAATTACTAAATGGGGAATATGATGCAATTATATTAGCTGCAGCAGGCCTAAATAGAATTGATATAAAAGAAGGTGCTGAATTTAACTTTACTTTTTTAAATACCAATTCCTTTATTCCCGCAGCGGGTCAAGGGATTATTGCAGTAGAAGGTAGAAGTGATGATGATAAGCTAAAAACGCTTTTAGCAGGGTTTAATTCTATCAATTCCATATATTGTCTTCAAACAGAACGAGAAGTTCTTAAATTATTAAATGCTGGCTGTAGTGAGCCAATTGGAGTATTTTCTCAGATTATAGATAATCAGATAGAGCTTTCTATTATTTACGGATATGGCAATCAAATTCTTAGAGCCAATGGTAAGGCTCTTATTAATGAACGATATGAATTAGCACAGGAATTAACCAAGGGTATGATAGGTAAAAGATAGTTAAAAAGTAAAAAACAGTATACTAGGTAATGAACGGTGAGAAAGGTCTGGTAATGAATATGAATCAAAATGGAACTGTTTATTTAGTAGGGGCTGGACCAGGTGACCCAGAACTATTAACCATAAAAGGTGAAAGATTATTAAAAGAATGTGAAGTTGTCATTTATGATCGTTTAGCAACGGATCAGTTACTTGATTTAGTACCAAAAACATGTGAAAAAATATATGTTGGTAAAGATGTTGGAAACCATGCAATAAAGCAGCCGGAGATTAATGAAATAATAGTACAAAAAGCCTTAGAAGGTAAAATGGTTGTTCGTTTAAAAGGTGGGGACCCTTTTGTTTTTGGCAGAGGTGGGGAAGAGATATTAGCTTTACAAGAAGCATCGATTCCTTATGAAGTAGTCCCTGGCATTACATCAGCCATTGCAGCAGCAACCTATGCAGGTATTCCAATTACCCATAGGGGGGTAAGTAGTGGATTCCATGTAATTACAGGACACACAAAAGATCAGTTTGATCAAATGGTAGATAATTTTGAAACCATAGCGAAATTAGATGGTACCTTAGTATTTTTAATGGGTATGAGTAATCTATCAAAGATAGTAGATAATTTAATAAAGAATGGTAAAGACAGTACTACCCCAGTTGCAATTATCTCAAATGCAACGACCAATAATCAAATAGCGATAAAAGGTACATTGTCTACCATTGAAGAGTTAGTAGAAAAAAATGATATTCTAGCACCAGCAGTTATTGTAATAGGTGATGTTGTAAATTTAGACATGAAAAGTACAATCATTAAAAGTTTAACAGGAAAAAAAGTTGGCATTACTGGAACAAAAGGATTTACTAAGAAACTTTCTAATCAGTTAAAAGCAGAAGGTGCCATGGTAGAAAATCTTAGTTTTCTTACTGTAAAGGAATATGATAATAACATAAGTTTAAGAGACGCACGAGAAAACCTAGATCAATATTCTTGGATTGTATTTACCAGTACCAATGGAGTGGATATATTCTTTCACAATCTAAAAGAAAATCAAATTGATTTTAGAAAATTATCAAAGATTAAATTCGGAGTAGTAGGTGAAGGGACAAAAAGTGCATTATTAAATTATGGTTTTCAAGCGGATTTTGTACCGGAGATATATTCCACACACGAATTAGCAAAAGGTCTTACCAAATTAATAAAAGAAGCTGAAAAAGTGTTAATTCCTAGAGCCGAGAAGGGTTCAGAGGATTTAACAAGAATTTTATCAGAACAGTCCATTCCATTTGATGATGTTAAAATATATGATATAGAAGTGGATAAAACGAAACGTGATGAAGTGATTACTAAACTAGATTCTTTGGATTATATTACATTTGCAAGTGCTTCAGGTGTTGATGGTTTCTTTGAAAATATCAATAGTTTTGATTGTTTCGATACGAATACAACAAAAATTGTTTGTATTGGTGACATCACAGCAAAAAGATTGGGCGAATATGGATATAAGGATTGTATCATAGCGAAGGAATATAGTGTTTCTGGCATGGTAGATTGTATTATTGATAGTATTTAATAGTAACATAAAAGTAGGTATCAAAGGTTTGGTGCGTAAGTAAATTGAATATGCTTGTATCCTAATAAATGTGATTTCTCAAAGTGATTTAATTTGTTATACATCATTTAAAAATATAGAAATCTAAAATTGTGGTTTTCGGTAATATGGAGGTTCTATGAAAAGAAGAAGAAGACTAAGAGTAAATGAAACAATAAGAAGTTTAGTAAGAGAAACTAGTTTACAAATATCAGAGTTAGTATATCCTATCTTTGTGATGGAAGGAGAGAATATAAAGAATCCAGTTGATTCCATGCTTGGAATCTATCAATTTTCTCTTGATCGCTTAGAAGAAGAATTACTTCGTATTCTTGATAGTGGAGTAAAAAGTATTCTGATTTTTGGAATTCCAAGTCATAAAGATGAATTGGGAAGTGAAGCTTATAATATGGATGGTATCACACAAAAGGCAATTCGATTTATTAAATCAAAATATCCTGAATTTATTGTAATTGCAGATATTTGTTTATGTGAATATACTTCCCATGGTCATTG
Organism: Anaerocolumna sp.; assembly: GCA_029239975.1. Classification (GTDB taxonomy): domain Bacteria; phylum Bacillota; class Clostridia; order Lachnospirales; family Lachnospiraceae; genus Anaerocolumna. The sequence continues at coordinate 7,906 of JARBTX010000008.1, read as the reverse complement.
TGGAGTTATAAAAGAAGGAAAAGTTTTAAATGATGAAACGTTACCTTTGTTAAGCAAGATGGCTGTTACCTGTGCAAAATCTGGTGCAGATATCATTGCACCATCGGATATGATGGATGGACATATTGGAGCAATCCGACAAGCACTTGATGAGCATGATTATATAGATACCGTGATTATGGCGTATAGTGCTAAGTATTCATCTGGTTACTATTCACCATTTCGTGATGCTGCACATTCTGCACCAAGCTTTGGAGATCGTAAAACTTACCAGATGGATTATGGAAATGTAAAAGAAGCCATAAGAGAAATTAAGGATGACATCGATGAGGGTGCAGATATTGTAATGGTGAAACCAGCATTAGCGTATCTTGATGTGATTAAAACCGCTGCATTAGAAACAGAATATCCAATTGCTGCTTATAATGTTAGTGGTGAATATGCAATGGTAAAAGCAGCAGCAATCAATGGATGGATTGATGAGAAAAAAATTGTAATGGAGAACATGGTAGCAATGAAACGTGCAGGAGCCAATATCATTATTACATATCACGCTTTGGATGTTGCTAATTGGTTAAAGGAGAAATAGAAATGATACATGATAAATCTATTGAGTTATTTCATAAAGCCAAACAGTTTATGCCAGGTGGAGTAAATAGCCCCGTTCGAGCATTTGGTTCTGTTGGTAGAACACCGCTTTTTATAGAAAAAGCAAAGGGCAGTAAAATCTATGATGTGGATGGTAATGAATATATCGATTATGTATGCTCCTGGGGACCGGGTATATTAGGACATGCTAACGATGAAGTGATAGAAGCGGTACAAAAGGCTGCTATGGATGGGTTAACCTTTGGAGCGCCTACCAAAAAAGAGATTATTTTAACAGAACTAATCGCAGATTTAATGCCTTCCATGGAAATGACTAGATTGGTTAGCTCAGGAACAGAAGCTGTTATGAGTGCAATCCGTACTGCAAGAGGCTACACCAAAAAGGATATGATAATAAAATTTCGCGGTTGTTATCATGGCCATTCCGATGGTTTACTTGTAAAGGCAGGTTCTGCGGCTTTAACTCAAGCAGTACCAGACAGTGCTGGTGTACCGAAATCATATACCGATAATACACTAATTGCAGAATATAATGATTATGATTCTGTTCGTGAATTATTTGAACGATATAAGGGAAAAATCGCAGCAATCATTGTTGAACCGGTGGCAGCAAATATGGGAGTAGTATTACCAGATGATGGATTTTTACCTTTTTTACGTGAAATTACATTAGAAAACGAAGCTTTATTAATCTTTGATGAAGTAATTACTGGATTTAGACTAGGATTAGATGGAGCACAAGGTTACTATAATATAAAACCGGATCTTACAACCCTTGGTAAAATAGTGGGTGGTGGAATGCCAATTGGTGCCTATGGCGGAAGAAGAGAAATTATGGAGATGGTATCTCCAGTTGGACCAGTTTACCAAGCAGGTACACTATCTGGCAATCCAATTGCAACCACAGCAGGCATTAAAACTCTTGAGATTCTAAAAAGAAATTCTTATTATTATAATGAATTAGAGAATAAGGCAAAGAAACTTGCAGGTGCCTTTATAGAATATGGTAGCAGAAATAACGTTAGTTTACAGGTAAATCAGATAGGTTCTTTATTGTGTGCTTTCTTTACGAAGGAGATAGTTGTGGATTTTAAGGCAGCAACGTCATCCGATACCAATCAATACGCCAATTATTTTGGAAGAATGTTAGACCAAGGTATTTATATTGCACCTTCACAGTATGAAGCCATGTTTGTTTCAGTTGCTCATACGGATGAAGATATTGAAAAAACTTGTAGAGCGATTTCTATGTAAAGATATAAAAAATTATTTGGGTTTAGTTAAATTTAAACCGTATTAACTAATAAATATATAAAAACTTTCCTAGGATTGTTGATACACTCAACAATCCTATTTTAAATCAAATTAATTAAAAATCATCTTTTGAATATCTACATCTGCTATTTCAACTAATTCTTTCTCGAATTTATCCACTGTATCATCTGAGTCATCTATAAATTCTAATATGATCAAACCATTTGGGCTGCAGGCATCTGGGGACGTAATATGAAGTCCTAGCCTAGTACTAATATCACATCCATATTTTGATAGTAATTCCTGAACTTTACTAGCTGTTTTAACTCTTTCCTTCAATTTAATACCCATAATTATCTTTGACATTGTAGTTTCCTTTCAAATCAATTTTTAACTAGTATTCCACAATTTTTCATTTATATCATAATTTGAGAATTGTTAAATAATATGTTAAAACAACAATCTATTTTTGAATTGTCGAAATAAATAACAAACAGTACTTAAAATTTTTACATTTTCCTTGACCTAGAGTTAACTGTAAGGGGTATGATATTGGAAAAGGAAGTTAGGGTATGGGACTTTCAATTTTTACGAAATAAAATTGTGTTAGCGCTGTAACACATTTTAAGAAAATAAAACAGCGCAGAAATGAGGAAAAATATGAATTTTAATTATTTTATACCAACTAAATTATTGTTTGGTAAAGGACAATTAAGTAATCTTCATAATCAAAAATTACCAGGTAAAAAAGCATTAATTGTTATTACATCAGGAAAATCCATTAGAGCAAATGGTTACCTTGAGAGAGTAGAGAATGAACTAAAACTTGCAGGTGTTGCGTCCGTGGTATTTGATAAGATATTACCAAATCCAATTAAAGCACATGTAATGGAAGGAGCTGCATTTGCCAAAGAAAATAGTTGTGATTTTGTTATTGGACTTGGTGGAGGTAGCAGTATAGATTCAGCAAAGTCTATTGCAGTTATGGCTACCAATGACGGAGATTATTGGGATTATATTTCAGGTGGAAGTGGAAAAGGACTGCCAGTATTAAATGATCCGCTACCTATTGTTGCAATTACAACAACTGCTGGAACAGGTACAGAAATTGATCCTTGGACGGTTACGACAAAGGAAGATACAGAAGAAAAGATTGGCTTTGGTTACGAAAAAACATTTCCTGTATTATCAGTGGTGGATCCGGATTTAATGGTAACAGTTCCTGCTGATTTAACAGCATATCAGGGATTTGATGCTTTATTCCATAGTACAGAAGGATATCTTAATAAAACAGCTTATGTAATGAGTGATATGTATGCATTAAAAGCCATCGAGCTAATTGGAAGAAGCCTTGCCAAAGCTGTAAAGAATGGAAAAGACGAAACAGCTCGTGAAGAGGTTGCTTTAGCTAATACCTTATCTGGTATGGTAGAATCTACATCTGGCTGTACATCAGAGCATTCACTAGAACATGCGTTAAGTGCATATCATCCGAAACTACCACATGGCGCTGGCTTAATCATGATTAGTAGAGCCTATTATACACACTTTGCGAATACTGGAAAATGCAATGAAAGAATGATTTCCATGGCAAAAGCACTGGGTAAAGAAAATGCAAAAGATCCAATGGATTTTGTGGATGCTTTAGCCCAATTACAAGAAGCATGTGGAGTTTCTGAGCTTAAGATGTCAGATTACGGTGTCAAAAAAGATGATTTACTAAAATATGTGGTAAAAGCGTATGAAACAATGGGTGGTTTATTTGAAGTTGACCCAGTTCCATTAACGAAAGAGGATTGCTTAAAGATATTAGAAGAATCATATAAATAAAACCTATAAATTCAAAAAATCAGAGTATACTCGGATATAATATAGGTATAAGAGATGCAAAATTAATATGATATTCACATGGTAAAAATCTTTATTAAAATAAATACCTACTATGTATTATATATTCCTTGATACATAGTAGGTATTTTTATAGCCAAATTCTAATAATATTATTTTTGTTACCTATATTTTATTTTTATTACCTATATTTTACTATCAATCTTTAATATCTATCTTCATTCTGTTAGGATCAATCATATATCAGATTTGAATATCAATTATTGGCTTTCTCACCGAATGCATTATTAAAAGATTTAATTATGATTGCGCTTAAGGTATCATTACCATTTGCATCTTTTGTATATTCAAAGGCAATCATACTACCTGTTGTGATATCCTTTAATGCTCCTGTTGTAGTTGTATCTTCGTTTTCGATTGAAATAATACTTTCATCCGTTATTGTTATAGTCTTTTCTTCACCAAATTGATTAGGGGATTCCTTCGGATCACCTTGTTTTATACTATCACCATTTCCATCTGTTCCATTTGGTAAGGAATCCGGTGTTTTTCTAGTGTTGTCACCATTTGATGTTGGATCATTGTTGCCATTAGCACCGTTTGGAGCACTTTCTGGTCTGTCACTTGGTCTACCTTTGTCACCATCACCTCTACTAGGCATTACATTTATAGTAATGTTATTACCATCAATTGCGGTAACAATTCCTTGTACTGTTGTACTATCTTTATTATCTACGGTATTTGATTCACTCTCATCTACAATTTCAGTAGCTATAATATCATTATCCGTTTGTGAGGATTTTTTTGAACATCCTGATACAGTAAGAATTATTAGACATACTGTTAAAAATAACATAAGCATATGTATTTTTTTCATGGTTTTCTCCTTCTTATAGATTGATAAAATTAGGTATTTGTGAAACTATATAGTTTCGCAATTATCTATATTGATAACATAATAGTAAGAAATATTTGTGTTTTTGTAATGAACAAATGGTGTAAATTTGGTGAAAAAACAAGGTTAATATTCTACATTGACTTTTATTTAAAAACATGTTAATTTGTCTAGAGTTTGTCCTGTGTAAATTTAAAGATTGGAGTAATCAATGAACGTTATAGAAGAGAGAGAAGAAAAAAAACGGTTTTTTAAAATGGTATTTATGCTTGTACTTCCTATGGCATTACAAAACTTAATAAATGTTGGAGTTAGTTCAGCCGATGTTATCATGCTTGGAAAAGTTGGTGAGATTGAGTTATCAGCATCCTCCTTAGCTGGACAGGTTCAATTTATAATGACGTTAATCTTTTTTGGTCTTACATCTGGAGCAGCAGTGTTAACTGCTCAGTATTGGGGGAAAAAAGATATTAGGACGATTGAAAAAGTGCTTGGAATCTCATTACGTATAGCATTAGTGGTATCTATTCTATTTACAGTAGCAACCTATCTATTTACAGAACCTATTATGAGAATATTTTCATCACAAGATGAAGTAGTAGAAAAAGGTGTACAGTATTTAAGAATAGTAGCAATTTCTTATATTTTTATTGCAATCACCATGATATACCTTAACATCATGCGTAGTGTTGAACGAGTTATTGTTTCAACAGTGGTATATTTAGTGTCATTAATAATTAATGTTATTTTAAATGCAATATTTATTTTCGGCTTATTTGGATTAGAACCAATGGGAATTAGAGGTGCTGCATTAGCTACCTTAATCGCTAGAGCTACAGAATTAGTTATCGTATGGTTTTATGCTAAGTTTATGAATAAAACCATTAAATTTCATATGAAAGATTTAATTGCAAGTGACAAACTACTATTGAAAGATTTTTTTACGTATGCGATTCCAGTAATGCTAAATGAATTATTTTGGGGAGCTGGAACCAGTATGAATACGGCCATTATTGGACACCTTGGAAGTCCAGTTGTTGCAGCCAATTCTGTGACACAAGTCACCAGACAACTTGCCATGGTAGTTGCCTTTGGATTATCCAATGCAACAGCTATTATGATTGGAAAAGCAATTGGTGAGAGAAAAGAAGAATTAGCGAAAGTGTATGCAAAACGATTTGTAAAATTAAGTATTGTATTAGGTGTAATTGGTTCCGTTGTTGTTCTTGGAGCTTCACAATTAGTTAGAGGACAAATGGAGTTATCAGGGGAAGCTAGATCCTATATGAATATTATGATGTTTGTTATGTCATACTTTGTTATTGCACAATCCTATAATACAACCATGGTAGTAGGTGTATTTAGAGCTGGTGGTGATACGAAATTTGGATTAAAACTAGATGTGTCAACCATGTGGGGTTGTTCTATTTTACTTGGTTGGTTAGCTGCGTTTATCTTCAAATTGCCAGTACCAATTGTTTATATGATCTTATTAAGTGATGAGGTAATTAAAATTCCGTTAACGACATTACGCTATAAATCTTATAAATGGGTTCGAAATGTCACTAGATAATAGAAAAAATAATTGACAAATGTTGTAAAGAATAGTAGTATAAATAACAATTAATCAAAGTAAATTTTTAGGAAGCTTTGGTTACATAAAAACGAAGAAAGAGAAGGTTATTGTATGTTAAATGTTTATGTATCGGAGATTAATAACAACTAAATAGTTGTTGAGTGTGCAAAGTAAATTATAGGAATAATTTTTCCTATTTATTTAATAGCTTATATGTTTTATAAGCTTGGTTTTTGCACTCTTTTAGGCATTTACAAAGGCCTAATGACATCTGCCTTACAGACTTACAAAACCTTGTGATATTAGACTTATAACTATTTCGTTTGAGTTTAAAGCGTGGCTTAAGTTTGCCACGCTTTTTCTAGGTCTATATCAATTTTGAAAGCCCACGGGATTACTATGTCCATATTGATATTGAGTATTTCATAGCAGTTTTACTTACCAGCTATTTCAATATCTATATGAAGGTAGATTGTCTAGTAGTGGGCTTATTTATATTTAATCAATACGTAATAATTTTATCTTAAGGAGATTATAAAATGAATGTAATTGAAACGAAGCAGTTAACAAAGTCATATATGAGATATAAAAAAGAAGCTGGGTTAAAGGGAAGTATTAAAAGTTTGTTTAAACGAGAGTTTGTAAAAAAAGATGCTGTAACACAATTTGATTTAACCATTAAAGAAGGGGAGTTCATTGGTTTAATTGGTCCAAATGGTGCTGGGAAGACAACTCTAGTTAAAATGTTTACAGGTATTATTGCTCCAACTTCTGGTGAGATTTCTGTATTAGGATATTATCCGAATAAACTTGAAAATGCATTTAAAAAACAATATGCAGTAGTAATGGGTCAAAAAAGTCAACTGTTTTTTGAATTAACAGCAGCAGATACATTTCTACTATTTAAAGAACTGTATGATATTCCAGATGATGAATATAAGGAGAATCTAGAGTATTTTATTCATCTATTTCAAGTATCGGAGTATCTAGATGTACAGGTTCGAACTCTTTCATTGGGTGAGAGAATGAAGATGGAATTAATCGTAGCATTACTACATAATCCCAAATTACTATTCTTAGATGAACCAACTATAGGGTTAGATGCAGTAGCACAAAAGCAAATTCGTAGATTTTTAAAAGAAGTGAATGAAACAAAAGGAACAACAATTGTATTAACATCTCATTATATGGATGATATAAAAAGCCTTTGTAAAAGATGTGTTGTTGTTAATAATGGTACTAAAATATATGACGGAGAAACTAATGGATTATTTGATCAATATCAAACACATAAGAAAGTAACTATTTCACTTGAGAGAGAAACAAGTCTTTTATTGCCTTCGTCGTGTCAGGTATTAGAAGAAAGTCCATATAAGCTTTCATTTATGGTAGAAAAAGAACAATCCGGGCAGTTGTTGCGTGATTTATTAAATAAATACGAATTTAGCGATATTTCGATTGAAGAAGATGATATCGGAAATGTTGTAGAACGTATTTATTCTGAAAAAACAAGTAACCACAAACATAATAGGTAATCTATTATGACAGATACATTTATAAAGAATAACAAGAGAATGAAAATAAAAGAGAGTGAAAATAAAAGAGAATGAAAATAAAAGGGAGTGAAATGAACTGTACCCCTTGTCAAGGACATTTAAAAAAAGAAAGGCACCTAATTTTTGGACACTTTCACTTAACTAGTACCTTGATTTTATACACTGTAT
>JARBTX010000098.1 GCA_029239975.1 Anaerocolumna sp. | reverse complement strand
TTACTCACCGCAAGATTACAGGGCGTTGCAATGCCTTTAATCACTTTAACATTCAGAAAAATGATAGCAAAACCTAAGTGTCGCAATTGCAACAACCCTGTATATTTAAATATTAATCTATATTATTTTGCTTTTTCAGATTTCCAGGAATCAATTACGATTTGTTTTACCTCATCCCATGATTTACTGTCTTGTGCATATTCAAGTAATGCATCTCCAAAATAATTTTTGAATTCTTCACTTGGGAATGCTGCAAAAGTCCAAACAACGGAAGTAACATCCTTTTCCATCCAAGCTAATACGTCTTTTGCTAATGGATCAGCAGGTTTTTCTGCATCTGTAAATGTAGTAAATGGTGCCATAAATCCTAAGTCATTGGTTACATAGCTCTTACCTTTTTCACTACTGAATAACCACTCCAAGAAAGCGATGGATGCTTGCTGAACTTCTGGCGCTACTTTACTGTTAATTGCAAAGTAGTTTTCAGTACCAACGCATAAGCCTTGTTTTTCTTCACCAGCTACCCCAGTATAAATAGGCATAAATCTAATATCTTCTGCTTTCACCACATTACCTTCTACACTACTAATTTGAGACCATGCCCAGTTACCATTTTGAACCATAGCTGCTTTACCAAGCGCAAAATCTGCCATGGAATCTGCAACTGTTTTACTACCTAATAATCCTTTTGCAGTACAAGAATTATTCAAATATAAATCAAAAATATTTTTATAATTATCACTATACTTAAATGTAATTTCATTTGCAGCAAGGCCTGCTAATATGGTATTGTCAAAAGCAGTATTATCTTTGAATTCATAATATAATGGCATATTAGCTAAGTGAGTCTGCCATCTCCATTGTTCTCCTGCCGAAAGAGAAGTAGAAGCAAATACACCTTCAATTCCTAAGTCAGCTTTTCTTGCAGACATATCTTCCACAACCGCTTTTAGTGTAGCAAAGTTATTGATTTCATCCATAGATGCAACACTTGTTGCTCTATCTGTTAATGCAAAATATTTACTCATAATAGCGTTATTGTAGATAATTCCATATCCTTCAACTACATATGGAATACCATAAACACCTTCACCTGATGTTACTGCTAAACTTGGATCTGATAAATAACTGTAAAGCTTTGTATCATTTAAATCTAAGCAGTAATCCTTCCAGGAATCATATCCAACTGGTCCATTGAGTTGGAAGATTGTTGGTGGTTCCGATTTTGCAACTTCAGACTTTAAAGTTTGTTCATAAGTACCGCTTGCTGCTGTTACAACTTTTACTTTAACCCCTGTTTCAGCTTCATAATCAGCTGCGATTTTATCATAAACTTCAGCAATCTCTGGTTTAAAATTTAAAAAATAAATTTCATCTACTTTATTCGTTTCAGTAGTATCTGATTCACTGCTCTCATTTGCGGCGGCATCATCTGCTGTACTGGTATCACTTTGTTCTGTCTTGGTAGCAGTTTCATCCGTTGTTGTTTCATTGGAATCTTTTTTACCACAACCAGTGAATGAGCTAACAAGTAAAACTGTTGCAATCATAATTGCGAATAATTTCTTTAACTTCATATGTTTACCTCTCCCTTTTATTAGGATAGCTTATTATAATAAACTATCCATGATTTTAGTTACATTAAGAAACGCCCCAAAGTTCCTAAACGTTACTATTTGTTAAAGTCATATAAATTATTGGCCAACTAATAAATAGGACTCAACTTTCGGTAACGTTATCGGTATCCTAACCGGTAACGTTTCCAATTACAAGGAGATATTACCATATCTTTCCGATTAATGCAATGGGGGTTGTGCGAAATTTATAAATTATTTTTGCAAACAGAAGAAAACTATCCATATTACACAAAATTAAGGTATATTCGTATTCATTAACAATGTGTCATTTTAGGATAACGTGCATATAATGTTATAGCAGCATAAAAGGAGACTACACATTGGCTATTAAAATATTTATAGATCAAGGACATAATCCAAGTGGGATAAATGCTGGTGCTGAAGGATTTGGATTAAGAGAACAAGATATTACTTATCAAGTTGGTATTTATTTAGCAAATATCTTAAATGCAGACTCAAGATTTGTTGCACGTACATCAAGACCTATACCTACCGCAAGCCTAGGTTATAGCAATACATCTAGCCTAGCAGAAAGGGTTCGCTTAGCCAATTCATGGCCAGCAAATTACTTTATTAGTATTCATTGCAATGCAAATGAAAATCCTGCAATAAATGGTACTGAATGTTATGTTTATGCAAATTACACACAATCCTATTATCTAGCGGAACGAATCCTGCCTTCAATTGTTGGACGATTAGGTACCAAAAATAATGGCTTAAGAGTAAACCCATCACTATATGTTTTAAGAAGGACGAATATGCCTTCCGTTTTAGTAGAACTAGCATATATCTCCAATTATGCAGATTCACAAAAACTTAGTACAAGACAATACGATTTTGCCTACGCAATCTATCAAGGGTTATTAAACTACTTTGGGTTTACTAGGTAGTTTTTAGGGGCTTTACAAAGTGACAGTTTACTACTTATCATTTTTAGTAGTAAATGTTCATTTTGTAAAACCCCTATTTTTTATTTACAATCATTTTCTAAGTACGGATAGTATTTAACCGCCCAATTTTCGAATTCTTTGATTATTTTCGTAAGTTCTTTTCCTTTTTCCGTTAAATGATATTCAACCTTCGGTGGTATTTCAGCATAAACAATCTTTGTAATAATTTCATCACTTTCTAGTTCCTTTAATTTTTCATTTAACACTTTTTGACTTATTCCTTTTGTTACACGTTGAAGTTCTAGGAATCGTTTGGGTTCCTTATATAAATGACATAATATAACCGCTTTCCATTTCCCCCTAATAAACTCCATTGCAAAATCTAATAAACAGACATACTTTTTCTCTTTATAAAGAATCACCTGTCCACCACCTTTCATTTTTATCTAAACTGGTAATTACTTTCAATTTCATATTTTAAATAGATGTATATGGTTATTACTATAAATCTTACTGCATGGTAAGTCAACTAACCAAAAAGTTCGTACTTGTATGTTTTTTCATTTACCCATATAATCAACATTAAATTAACTAATGTGGAGGTAATAAAATGAAAGTAGTCGCATTTAATGGAAGTCCAAACAAAGATGGCAATACATACGAAGCGTTGAAAGCAGTAGCAGCTGAATTAGAAAAAGAAAACATAGAAGTTGAAATTATTCATGTTGGTAATAAAGTTATCCGTGGTTGCTTAGCATGTGGCGGATGTAAAAGGAATATGAACGAAAGATGTGTAGTTGAAAATGACCCAGTAAACGACTGGGTTCAGAAAATGAAAGAAGCGGATGGTATTATTTTAGGTTCTCCAGTTCATTATTCTGCTATTGCAGGTACAATGAAGTCTTTCTTAGATCGTGCATTTTATGTATCCAGTGTAAACAATGGTATGTTACGTCATAAAGTTGGTGCTAGTGTGGTAGCCGTTAGAAGATCTGGAGGAGTTCCAACTTTTGACCAATTAAACCATTACATTAATTATTCTGAAATGCTTATGCCTTCTTCAAATTATTGGAATGTTATTCATGGTACTGCTAAAGGTGAAGCCCATCAAGATGAAGAAGGTATGCAAATAATGCGAGTTTTAGGAAAAAATATGGCATGGCTATTAAAATTAACCGAATCAAATAAAGATTCTGTCATATCTCATCCAAGAGAAAATAAAGTATATACTAATTTTATTCGTTAAATATAACCTGTGAATCTAATTTCATACTTTTTCTTCATGTTTTATAGATGATGAATCATCAAAAATAAAAAAGGTATCTAATGGCTACCCTTTTATCATTTAACATATGCAATTTCAAAACGATAGTATATTAAGTTTTTCATACAATGATACGAATTTTCTAGCTTCAGTTGCTCTAAGGGCAAGATTGAGCTAGAAAATCGTATGAATTGCATAATAAATATATGATTGATGATTTACAATTGACTATTATCTAATAGCTATATTTCTATTATCTAAACTTGCCACATTTAATAATTCAGAAAAATCAATTAATTTATAATCTGCTGATTGTGATGTAACTGCATTACCAATTGCAGCACAATCCATACCACCAGCTTTCGCTGCTTCCACACCAGTAACTGCATCTTCCACTACTAAGCATTCCGATGGACTTATATCAAGCTCATATGCTGCTTTTATAAATACTTCTGGGTTTGGTTTTGAATATGTAATATTAGTTCCATCTGAGATAACATCAAAGTAATTTAAAAGTCCGATTTGTTTTAATATTAATCTAGCATTTTTACTAGATGAACCAATTGCAAGTTTCATTCCTTTCTCTCTTAACATATCTAATGTATTTTTTACAACAGGACTTAAGTCATCGGATGTCATACGCTTTAATATCTGTTTGTAAATTTCATTTTTTTCGTCTGCTAATTCTTCTTTATTCGTTTGGCTAAGCTCTTCTCCATGATAGCGTTCTAATATAATTTCTAAACTATCCATTCGACTAACTCCACGAAGACGATTATTAATCTCTTCATCAAAATAAACACCTAACTTATCAGCTAACCCCTTCCAAGCAAGATAATGATACCGATCTGTATGGCAAATTACACCATCCAAATCAAAGATAATAGCTTTATATCTCATAGTTTTCCCCCATTTAACGTTAATAATTAAGTTTCGTTGGTATTTGACCCTGTGTTTTAGGGCTTATGTACCACTACGAACTTCACCAAGCGAGAGCGTGGTGTGAATAAACTTTTGTTTGTATCACGCCTTTGGTGAGATAATTAGTGCAAATTGACGTTTGTTTTTCTAATAGGACTTTTAACAGCCTAATCTAATTAAACTACTGGCTTATGATTAAACTACTTTCTAACCTATACTCTTTTTCTCTTACAAAGAACGTTTTACCTGTTCCACTAATCAAAGTAAAAATACACTTATTCTTAAAAACCTCAACCATAATCATACTATCTTCATAATTTACTTTAAAACGGTAACCATCCCATTGTAGTGGCAAATTAGGTGCAAAATGTAGTCCATCTTCTTTTAATCTAAGCCCTGCAAATCCATATACAATTGCCATATAATTACCACCCATATTTGCAGTGTGAATACCATCTTTGGTGTTCTTATGGGTATTAAATAAATCTAACTTTGCAGAATCCCCAAAATAATCATAGGCTTTATGGGTTAAACCAAGTTTTGAAGCTACTATGCTAAATATACAGGTTGATAAAGAGGAATCATGAGTTGTTACTTTTTCATAATAGTTGAAAGAATTTCTAATGGTTTCAAGAGATTGTGCATCCTCAAAAATAAAGTGTGCCAATACAGTGTCTGCTTGTTTACATACTTGATGTCTATATAAACATAATGGATGGTAATGCAACAATAGCGGATAATCTTCTTTTGGTGTATGTTCAAAATCCCAAACCTTTTTTTCTAAAAAAGAATCATCTTGAGGATTTATTTTTAATGTTTCATCATAAGGTAAATACATACACCCTGAAGCTTTCTCAAAATCCTTTATTTCTATCTCAGAAAGATTCATTTTATCCACAACATGAGAGATTTTTTTAGATTCTGTCAACAAATCATAGAACTTTACTGCCCATTTCAAGTTAAATTGTGCACAAGCGTTGGTATAATAGTTGTTATTCACCATGCAAGTATATTCATCTGGTCCAGTCACTTCATTGATTCGAAATTGTCCGTTATAAAAGTTACCCACATCCATCCAAAGTCTTGCCGTTTCAAATATAATTTCAGCTCCATAGTCAGCAATAAAATCGATATCTTTTGTTGCTAAATAATATGTAATAATGGAGTAGGCAATATCGCCATTAATGTGATATGCAGCAGTTCCAGAAGGAAAATAACCAGAACACTCACTTCCCATGATTGTTCTCCATGGGTACAATGCTCCTTTTTTATGACCAAGGAGCTTAGCATTTTCTCTAGCCTTTTCTAACGTAGTATAACGATACTTGATTAAATTTTTCGCAATCCCAGGTTCTGTCAGTGTAAAAAATGGTTGAATATACATTTCTGTATCCCAAAAGTAATGTCCTTCATACCCTTCTCCACTAAGCCCTTTTGCTGCTATATTAGAATGTTCATCTTTGCCTACGGACTGAATTAATTGATACATGTTATAACGTACTGCTAAACTAAGCTCTTCATCACCGTCAATTTCAAGATAAGTATTTTTCCAATACTCCTTTAGGTAATCAGCTTGATGGGAATAATGCTCTGTTAGCGTTTTTTCAAGTGCTTTCGTCATCTCTGCTTTAGCATTTTCCTTGCAGTCTTTATGACGGATGGAATCACTGAATATGCTATATTTTGTGAGAGTTACTGTTTCATTATGTGCTATATCAAATGTATAAGAACTTGTTACTGTGTTCACTAACAAATCCATCTTTTCAAGACATTCTTTTGATAAAATATGTTTTACACCAGTACAAACAGATAACCCAGATACAAGGGTGTTGGAGATAATATAGGAAGCACCATTTACACAATCTACATCAACGGGAATAATATGTTTTAGACTTTCATTGGCTACCCTTGGATCATCTGGGTTACTGTAGTTCATCACATCTCCAATGTGATACGATAGTAATTCTACTTTACCATCAAAATTGACTGCCTTTATTGAATATTCAATGGTAAACAAGGATAATTGATAAAAGGAAGTCATTCTTTTTATGATAATCTCTACTTCTTTCCCGCTAGGAGAACGCCATAGAACTTCTCTTCCTGTAATACCATGTTCCATATCAAGAAACCTTCTTACCCTAAGTGTTGTACCTTCAAATAAAGAGAAGCTTTCATTATCTATTTTTAATTCTATTGACTGTGTATCAGCAATATTTAACATGGCTTGTTTTTCTTCTATGAGTCCATATAATTTTTCAGCTTGTTTCATTTCAACAATATCATAAAAACCGTTGATATAAGTACCACGAATGGTATTATATCCCTTCTCATAACCTTCCTCAAAACAAGACCTAATCCCTATATATCCATTTGCATTATGAAATAGTGTTTCATAAAGCATTAATTCATCATTCTCTAAATTAATATCATTTATTTCGTAAACTAGTTGATTTACTTTCATGCTTCCTCCATATTTAGTCCTATGTTTATGTTATTTTACAGCACCTGCTGCAACGCCTTTAATAATGTATTTCTGAGCACATAAATAAAATATGATTACAGGTATAATGGTTAACATTAAACCTGCCATTGCCATATTCCATTGAATCGTAAATTGCCCAAAAAAGGATGCTGTAGATAATGGTATGGTACGTAATGATTTGCTAGAAAGAACCAAAGAAGGTAATAAATAATCATTCCAAATCCAAATAACATCTAAAATAATTACGGTTACAGTAGTTGGTTTTAGCATCGGAAACACAATTCTCCAAAATACAGAAAACTTATTACAACCATCAATGGTTGCAGCTTCTTCTAAAGAAATAGGTATGGATTTCACAAAACCATGATATAAGAATACCGCCATACTAGCACCAAATCCAACATTCATGTAGATTAATCCCCCTAAGGTATCAAGCATAGGGATATGAAATTTGTCTCTTATAAATCCCATGACCTGCATAAGAGGCATCATTAATGTCTGGAATGGTATTAACATAGTGGCAACAAATATCATAAACAACAAATTACTAATTTTATTGTCCATTCGAACCATCATCCAAGCTGCCATAGAAGCAAGAACAACAATAATTAAAATCGATACAATGGTTACTATAAGAGAATTCGTAATAGATTTTAAGAAGTTCATCTTATGCATTGCTTCTTGATAAAATTCTAGACTTAGTTTTTTCGGTAATGCTACAATATTCTCATATAGTTCTGCACGGTTTTTAAAAGAATTTACAAGCACTATGTAGATCGGAAATAAATACAAAAGACATACTCCAACAAATATAATTTCACTTAAAATTTTAATTATCTTTTTCATTACATTGCCACCTCTTTCTTTTTTGTTATGGATACTTGAATTAAGGTAACTACTGCAACAACAATAAAGAATACAATGGCTTTTGCTTGACCATAACCATAGTTATTTAAGGAAAAAATCTCATTATAGATATTCATAGCAAACATTTCTGTAGCATTACTTGGACCACCGCCGGTTAAAGAAAAGTTTACATCATATATTTTAAAGCAGTTGGATAAGGTTAAAAACAAACAAATCGTAAAGGATGGCATGATTAATGGAAATTTAATTCGTAAAAAGGTCTGCCAAAATCCTGCTCCATCTACGCTAGCAGCTTCAATCACATCTTCTGGAATTGCTTGAATACCAGTTATATATATAATCATAATGTATCCTGCCATTTGCCAAGTTGCTACAATGATTAATGCAACCAGTGAAAACTTTGGATTCAATAGCCAATTAAAGAATACATTCTTTAGTCCAATTTGATCTCCGAGATTTGAAAAAACATCAGAAAATATAAACTTCCAAATAAAACCTAGTATTAATCCACCTATTAAATATGGCATAAACAACATTGTTCTAGCTACATTACGAACTCTTAATTTTCCAGTTACAAGTAATGCGAAACCTAACCCCAATACATTAATAGTAATAATAGCAAAAATCGTAAATAAAGTAGTATGACCTGCTGAAATTAAAAATCTCTTATCTGATACTAGTCTTATAAAATTATCAAAACCTACAAATATCTTTTCATTTAAAGGCATTCCATCCCAGGAGAAAAAGGAATATCCAATACCAATAATAAAAGGGATGATAACTACTGTTGTAAAAATGAATACGAGAGGCAAAACAAATAAAGCATACCATGCTTTATCACTTTTTTTCTTCATACCAATTCCTCCATTTTCTTTACCACATCAATTCTGTAATAAGAAGAGCTGCTGCAAATCCAATTGTTGCGGAATATGCAACAGCCCTAATAATTTATTTTCCAGCTTGAACAAAAGCGTCCGTTAATTTAGCCAAGAAGTCTTCCCCTGACATATCTGTTGTAAAGAATTCTTCTGTTACTGGTTTTAAATAAACGTCTACAATACCTGCTGGCCAATATGCATTCATAGGCCAAGAAATTGTTTTACCTTCTGATGTATATCTAGCAACTTCTGCAGAAAGTGGATCAAGACTATCACTTTGCATAGATTTTAAAACAGGTATAAATCCAAATTCTTTTAATAAATATTTCTTACCTGTTTCACTTGTGTATAACCATTCGATAAAGTCTTTACCTGCTTTTATTTCTGCGTCAGTAGCTTGAGAGTTAACATACCAGCAAGTTGGAACGCTAACAGCAACTTTATCATTACCCAATATTGGTAAAGGCATCATTCCCATATCAAAACCTAAATCATAATCTGTAAACATTCCATAACACCAGTTTCCTTGATGAATGGATGCTGATTTACCTGTTGCAAAATCACCAGTTTCTTTATCATAATTTACTTCTAATGGATTGTTTGTATTTTCTCTAATTGCTACCATGAATTTTGCAAAGTCTACAAATTCAGGAGTATCTTGCATCTTAACTTCACCACTAATCAATTTCTTTACATATTCTTCTGGATTTGTTTGTAATGCAAATGGAGTATTTAAGATATGACCAATTAAGAAGTAACTTTCCTGTGATAAGCTAAATCCATTAATCCCTGCTGCCTTTTGATCTTTTAACATAGTTTCAAAAGAAGCAAAATCAGTAACTTTAGTGGCATCAACCAAGTTTTTATTGTAAACAACTCCAAAACCTTCTACTGTATATGGAATACCAACTGTTTTACCATCAATTACATTAGCCATATTATCAGCAATATCACGGGCAAAGGATAAACCACTTAAATCAGCTAAATATGCTTTTAGATCATTGGATTCAGAACCTGGTGCAAGTGAGAAAACAGTAGGCCCTTGATTGTTACTTAACTTAATCTTTAATTGTTGTAAATAATCATCACCAGTTGTTCCCCATACTTCAACTTCAACACCTGTTTCAGCTTTGTATTCTTCTGCACATGCTTCAAGCTGATCAATAATTTCAACTTTGGATTGGAATACAACAATTTTCTTAGCCGCTTCTACTGTGTCTGTAGTAGCGTTGTCTGTTTTATCTGTGTTGTTTGTTTCATCTGTTTGTGCAGTAGTTTCTTTTGTTTTGTCATCACCTGATTTGTTTGAACCGGATCCCCCACATCCTGTTAACATCAGACTTAGCACCAAAACAAAAACGAGTAAAACACTGAATAGATTTTTTCTTTTCATACTTCTCTTCTCCTTTTTTAATAAAGTTTAAATAAAACGTTATACTTATATAATAAGTAAATATAACCAATATGTCAATATAATCCAATTAATTTCTGTCCATTTTGCACATATTTGAATATTTTGTATAGGCATAAATAAAAAAACTATTGTAACAAAGCACCAAATTGATACTTTTCACAATAGTTTTATTAAACTTAAGTAAAACAGTTTATTATTTTACTAAATTATTATTTTTTCTTTAATAAAACACTATTTCTCCATAGTATTTTTGCAGATATTTTAAAAGGTTCTACATTTCTACTTCCACGAATATTTTCAATTAAATATCTAGCCGCAATATAACCCCGCTCATAATTGGGAATAGAAACAGTTGTAAGCCCCATAACTTCAGCTAAATCACAGTTATCAAAACCAGTAATTGCAATATCTTCCGGCACTCGGATTCCATTATCTCTAAAGGCTTTCATCGCTCCTATTGCCATATTATCATTAGCACATACCAAACAATCCGGAAGTTCTTGACTAAGCATAAGAATTTTAGCTGCCGTATATCCACTTTTTTCACGGTAATCTCCTGCAAAATAACTCTTTTGTTGAAAGGTTATATTGTTTTGTTCTAACACATCTCGAAATGCTCTATAACGTTCTTTATTATCATCCGTATGTTCCGGACCTCCAACAAACCCAAAATGTCTATAGCCTCGTTTTATTACACCTTGTATTAATTCACACATTGGATCGTAATTATTTACTACAATACTTTTTATATATGGATTTTCAATAATTCTATCTAGAACAACAATCGGATAGCTATTACCAGCAATCTTATTTAACGTCTCATCTTTCATCTTTTGGTCTAATATAATACCGCCACAACTTAGATTACTTCTCATAAATTTTTCACAGGATTTTTCAGTACATATGATAAGATCATATCCATTATCATTTACATAATCACTGATACCATGAATAATCTTTAAAAA
This sequence comes from Anaerocolumna sp., assembly GCA_029239975.1. GTDB lineage: Bacteria > Bacillota > Clostridia > Lachnospirales > Lachnospiraceae > Anaerocolumna. Next base: position 5,752 of record JARBTX010000098.1, on the reverse strand, counting down.
AAAGCTTCTATCAAAATCGCTAAAGTTAAACAGTATGGTATTTGTTTTACCTGCTTTTAAAGCTTTCCCTGCACTATTTGGGTAATAAGAAAGTTCTCTGCATATATTAAGAACCCTGACTTTGGTGTCTTCACCAACATTACTTTTTCCATTTAATACATTGGATACTGTAGAAACAGAAACACCTGCTGCTTTTGCTACATCCTTAATACCAACCATCTTAACCCCTCCAACTTTTTTGTTCGTATCACGCTTATTCAAATATGAACATACACCATTGACCATTCTAAGTTATTTATAGGTCTTTTGACATCTTAATCTTGGTATAAAATAAATTTTACTTTATATTATAAAATTTTACAATCTTATTTTATGTAAATTTTACTTATTTCTCAAGTTTCATGTATATACTCTTAACATCAGATTATACTCCAACAAAAAATTAAATTGATACCATCAGATTATACTCCAATAAAAAATCCATCTAGGTATAAGAAACGTTAGAACATTAATTTCTTATATCTAGATGGATGATAACTTTACCTATTATTTGTTCCAGTTAGCTTTGGAAATACAGCCACATAATAACCATATGGTGTTAAGGCATAATCCGTATAAAATACCGTACTTTGATTATTCATATTGTATGCTATGGATTGTAGGTAAGCTCCGTAAGAACCTGAATTGTAAGTTACATTACTAGCTAATCCAGTTATTGTTCCAACTGTCGCTTGATAAAATTCAGAAACGCTAATCGGATTACTTGTATCTACATTCTCAATTTCATTTATATTAATTGAAAAATTTAAGTTTTGACCATCTGCATATTGCCAAGTATTAATGCCCATTACTTCTCCATACGTATTTAATAATGGGCCACCACTATTTCCCGGTGACATAGGTGCTGTAACTTGTATATAATCTACACCTTCCACAATTCTCGATGCAGACGATACCATTCCACTTGTGAACGTTCCTGTGAGTCCTAATGGACTTCCTAAAACATAAATATCTTCACCAACCGTCACACCTTCTTGGTTTTTAACTAAGGATTCATTTGTAGAATTTACTTTTAATATAGCAACATCAATATCTTCATCAAATCCTAAAACCTGCTGCACGGTATATGTATTACCAGAGTATGTTGTCACTTGAATTTCATTGGTACCAGCTATCACATGATAATTTGTAATTAATATCCCATTATCAATAAAGAAACCACTCCCAATATTATAATTTGTAGATGATACTTTTGCAGTGATTTCTACCGTTGCTTTGGCTGCTTTTTTATATATCTCTTTTGAAGTTAATTCTTTTTTATTTACCGTAATCTGACTAGTATATTTTTTTGTTCCAACTGTTGCTGTAATTTTAACAGTTCCCTTCTTTATCGCTGTTACTTTACCCTTCGAAGATACCGTTGCAACTTTTTTATTACTACTAGACCATTTTACTGTTTTTGATGTTCCAATCATTTTTAATGTCATGGAATCACCGATATATAGAGATGATTTTGTTGAACTTAATTTTACTACCGCAGCTTCTACGGTTTGTGTGGTGTTTATTACTGGTAATGCTGCTGGTGTAGATACTGACAATAATAATGCTAATAAAAGGGAAGTCGTAATTTTTTTTAATTTTCTCATACCGGCTCCTGTCCGCGTACCACGCTTATGTTTACATATGTATTGATATCATTGTTACATTTTATGTAACAATCATTATAATAGTAATATGTGTTTTTTTAATGGATTCTTTTCTTTATTTAATCTGAAATATCTTCACAATTATTTCTTGTATTTACAACGAATATAAACTATTTTACAACTTTATATTATAAACTAATTATATAATAATTGTCGAAATAATCAATATATAATTCTGCATGGAATATTAAACTATGTAGAAAAAAGCTCAGCGAATATAGTATTTGCTGAGCTTATCTTACATTATTTGTTATATCTTCCAGTAATATTACATTTGTTACTTGTACATTTTTCTAATGTGTCAGAATCTACTATTTCTCTTAACGCTTTTATCGTATCATCAAAACCACAATATTCTTTTCCATATTCTAAATTAAACGCGTAATCAAAATCAGCAGGATTATCTCCCTGGTTATGTTGAATGATCGTCTCAATTTTATCTAATGCCTTCACCAATTTTGATTCTTTTGTCTCACTTGCATTATATTCTTCCCATAAAGCAATTAAACTTGTGCTTCTATTAGGTGGCAACAAAGATTCTAACTTTCGAATAGCTTCTCGTTCAATCTTAAGTTTAATCTCTTTATCAACATCTACAATTGCCGGAATATCACCATCGTATATTTCACCTAAATCATGAACAAGGCAAAGTTTTAATACTTTTTCTATATTACAATCAGGAAACTCATCTTCTAAAGCAATTGCAAACATTGCTAATCGAAAGGAATGTTCTGCTGTGCTTTCCTGCCTTTGTTTACCTGTATAAGCAGTTCTAAGCGTATCTTTTAATAATTCTAACTCCTGTATAAAAGTTATAATGTTTTTTAATTTCTCGTTTAAATAATTCATCTAAAAATTAGTTCCATTCCAACCCCAATGACTTATTTCTTCGTACTTTATAAAAGTTTGATTGGATGGTATATTCAGTTCTTCTGATAATATGTTAGTTATTTCTGCTGTTAATTTGTCATATGCACTTGCACTAGCGCTACCAAAAAGTTTTACTTCCACAAAAGCAATTGGTTTATCATTTTGACCTTTAAAATACATAGAACATTCATCATCAAAGGAAAGCATAAGCCAATTTTCACTCTTTCCTGGTATTAATTCAATTGCTTTTCCTAATTTAGTTTTTATATTAGTTTCTTTCTCTTTTGATACGGTTACATTGGTTTTCGTATTAATATATGGCATTGTAACATCTCCTTTTTATATAATATATTTCATTGTACAACATTACTTTAAACTTAAATACATGATAAACATAAAACTTCTATCGTCTTGTAAGTAACAAATGAATAGATGTATATCATAAATGTATTGTTATATTTTTCTATTGTCAAGGTGAAACTACGATTTTTTATTTCTTATTATAAATTCTTAACCTTTTCTTATTAACTCCTAGAACTTCTCTTAATAAACTTTTAAAAATTCACTTGATTAACTTCTAGAATTTCTCTTGATAAACTTCTATAATTTCACTTGATTAAATTCTTGAACTTCTCTTGATAAACTTCTAGAAAATCTCTTAATAAACTTCTAGAACTTTTCTTAATAAACTTCTAGAAATTCTCTTAATAACTTCTAGAACTTTTCTTAATAAACTTCTAGAAATTTTTTTAATAAAGTTCTAGAAATTCTTTTATAAAGTATAGAATTTTTATGTTTCTTTCTAAAATATCTCTTTGTTTGAATTCTATAACTTGAATTAGTAAGTTATGTCTAATGCTTATTAACCTAAAAGTTTAACTTTAAAAATATTTTCTACTGGCAATATCCCACATCCTATTGAAAACATACTACATTGTCAAGGAAAATTCACTATGCTATACTCGTTATATTAAATGCCATTTTGTGTAATAATAGTGGCATAAAATTCAGGAGGAAAGAACAAATGAGCAATGAATTAAAAGCATTTAACCTTCATATGGGTCCTGCAAAATGCGCTGTAGATTTAGGTGATGGCAGTGAACGTGGATTCTATGTAAATCAAGATTATATTCTTCATAAGATGGGAAGACCACACAGAGCAATTAATTTAATGTATTGTTATTATCCATTAGATAAGGGCTGGCCAGTACGTGCAAGTATTGCTCATGCAAGTGATGATGTATCTTTTGCATGGGATTATCCATATGATGATTACTTTACTTATAAAGGTGGATTAAATGGTACTTTAAATGATGAACCATTTACATTTATGAGAGATGTTAGACGTCATGGACAAGATGTATTATTAACTTTAACAGTAGATCCACATGTAACAGATGAACATCTAATTGCAATTGCAAAGGATTTAACTACATTTGGCCGTGTTTTACTTCGTATTAATCATGAAGCTACTGGTAATTGGTTTTCCTTTAACAAACGTTGTACTTATCAAGAAGTTGCTGATTTTTATGTTCGTTTCCATAAAATAATAAAAGAACACGCAAAGAATGTACAAACTATTTTATGTATCGGTGGTATTGAACATCTTGATAAAGAAGAGATGGAAAAAGAAGCAGAATTCACAGAAGCAGTAAAACACACTGATATCTGGTCTGTTGATAAATATATGGCACTTCATTGGGGATGGCCTTATGATGTTGCTGAACGTGGCGGAAACAGCCATAAGAGAGATAGCGTTGAAAAAACTTATGAATTAACTAAGAAAAGTTATGAACGCTTTAAGTTACTAAATGGTGGAGTTTCAAAACCAATGGTAATGTCCGAATTCAATGCAGATGGTGATGTTACAGGTCCATATGATCAAGCAAAAATGATCAAAGACTTTTGTGACATGTTAAAAAATGAACCAGCAGATTGGTTTAGTGGGTTTACATTCTATCAATTCAGAGATGACGGTCGTCTTGGACTTGAAATCACTGACCCAAATAATAGTGATGTTGGTATTGAACAACCTGCTCTTAAAACTTATAAAGAAATAATTCATGATGATTATTTCAGTCCAAAAATGACAACAAATGAAGAAACTTCTTTCCCAATTACATTAAGATGGGGTGGTTCTGAAGATGCAACTGGATTATCTATTCCATTACATTTTGAAAAAGATCCAGTATTTGTTGAAGTTAACTTTGATGATGAAATCAAAGATTTAAACTTAATGATGGAATTAAATGGACACTGGTTCTATAAAGCACCTGGTGTTAAAACCATTGATATGATGCCTGCTTTCTTTGAAAAAGCATTAAGTGGACCATGTGATTTAACATTAAAATTATTTGCACCACCTGCATCCGGTGAAAATGACCCTACTCAAGGAGATGACTGGGCAATTAATTACTATACTGTTGTAAAAAAATTACCTGATGTACGTTTAAGATTTGAACCAGTTGAATTATAATTTTGAATTTAAGGTTTTATCTTAAGGCATTCATGATATAGAGAAATGATTCATTATTAGTTGAACTTATAAAACTTAGAATATGAGTGTATACATTTTCAGATGGAGATACTTATCAAAAGTGGTTGTATATTTTAATAAAATTTTACCACTATGAGAACGAGATTCTGGATTATTTGTTTACACTCATGTTTTTTTATATCTCTAGATAAGGAGTTAAAAAGTCTATTAATAAATTAAATCATTTTGCAGGTATGAGCTTATCTAACTTTAGTTTGTATCACTCTTTTATTAAATGATTTAAACGTCTAAATTCTAATATTACAAACACTGAAGTAATTACAAAAGATAATCCATCTGCCAGAGGACCTGCGTAAAGTAATCCGTCAAGACCAAAGAAGTAAGCAAGTATTAATATAGCTGGAATTAAAAATATTAATTGCCTTGCCATAGTTAAAAATAACGATACTTTGGGTTTGCCTACTGATTGAAAATAAAGCGCACCAATCATCTGAAACCCTACGACTGGTAATAATAAAAACCAAATATTAGTAAATTTCACTCCTAAGGCGATGAACCTTTCTTCATCACCGAACAATCCTATTAATTCTTCACCAAATATTCTAGTAATAATAAATCCAGTAACGACTATGATAGTTGCTGCAATAATTGCTTTTACTAAAGTTTCTCGGATTCTCTT
>JARBTX010000097.1 GCA_029239975.1 Anaerocolumna sp. | reverse complement strand
AAAAATTATATAGTGATTTGGTATATTCGTACAAATTATCTGGAACTGAAATTTGTCTTTTATTATTTGACCAAGGTGTGTTAAAATATAATGAGCAAGAATTTGATAAACTAAAAAATGGTACTTTATCTGCTTATTCCTTTATTACAGAAAAAATTAGAAAGATAGAGATAACTCCAGCTCAACTTGCACTTGATCCATGTAGTGCATCTGTAGTTGTAACGGATGCAAAAACTGGTGATGTTATTGCTATGGTAACATATCCAAGTTATGATAATAACAAACTAGCCAATAAAATTGATTCATCCTATTGGAACAAACTAAATACAGACCTTACTACTCCAATTTATCATCGAGCAGCAAAACAAAAAACAGCACCTGGATCTACTTTTAAAATGATTACAGCCGTTGCTGGATTAGAAGAAGGAGCAATTGGGCCAACAGACACTATATATGATAAGTTGAAATTTGATAGAATAGCCAATGGACCAAAGTGTTGGTCAACACATAGTCATGGTGATGTTGATGTGACCACTGCACTAGAAGTTTCTTGTAACTTTTTCTTTTATGAAGTGGGCTGGAGATTAGGTTCAGATACTTCTGGAAAGAATAGGGATCAAACCACCTTAGATACACTAGAGAACTACGCTAAATTACTTGGTTTAGATAAAAAATCAGGTATTGAATTGGAAGAAGCAGAACCTCATGCTTCTGATGAAGGATCTGTTCGTTCTGCTATTGGTCAAGGTACCAATAACTATTCTCCAATACAGTTAGCACGTTATGTCACTACAGTTGCAACCAGTGGTAAATCTTTTGAATTAACTCTTATCGAAAAAATTGTTGATAAAGACGGGAAAGTTGTTTTAGATAATAAACCGGAATATGATGAAGTATCCGAAGTAAAACAATCTACATGGGATTTGGTTCATGAAGGTATGTATAAAGTAGGTAATGGTAGTAAAAGTTCAGTTTCTTATGTATTTAAAGATTTTCCTGTTAAAGTTGCAGGTAAAACTGGTACAGCACAAGAAAGTACGTTTCATGGTAATCATGCTTTATTTGTATCCTATGCTCCATTTAATAAACCTGAGATTTCAACAGTTGTAGTAATACCAAATGGATATGCATCAAGTAACGCAGCTGAACTGTCAAGAGATATCTATAAGTATTATTTCCATTTAGATGGATCAGATGAATTGATAGATGGACCAGCAATTTTGCCTGATTCTGATACAGTAGGTGTTACAGATTAATAGATTAAAACGAAATATATAATTAAAATAGTATGATTAAGCAATCAAACCTAGGAGGACCCAATGAATAATTCAGTAATTATTAAAGGGAATAAATATGGCATTGTTGTTGTTCTAGATGCCGTTATGGATTTTAATGAGTTAAAAGAAAAAATTGCTGAAAAATTTCGAGATTCTGCAAAGTTTTTTGATAAAGCACAAATGGCAATTAGCTTTGAAGGCAGAAAATTAAATAATGATGAGCAACGTGAAATTCTCAATATAATTGCCGAAGAAACAGAACTTCATGTAGTATGTGTAATTGATAATGATCCACAAAAAGAGGAAGTATTTAAAAAAGCTCTTGATGAGAAATTAATGGAACTATCAAATACTACTGGACAATTTTATAAAGGGAATTTACGTTCTGGACAAGTTTTAGAATCTGAAACCAGTATTATCGTTATAGGTGATGTGAATCCAGGAGCAAGATTAGTTTCAAAAGGAAATATTATTGTTTTAGGAAGTCTAAAAGGAACGGTATTTGCCGGAGCAACCGGCAATACCAATTCCTTTGTAATGGCTCTTGAAATGAATCCTGTACAAATCAGAATAGCGGATACTATAGCAAGATCTCCGGATAAACCCGTGAAAGACGCTGTAAAAGAAACTAAAATTGCATTCTTAGAAAATGGTAATATCTACATTGAGCCCCTAAGTAAAGAGGTTTTAAATGATATCAATATTTAATTATTAATTTTGGAGGACAAATAGTAATGGGAGAAGTAATTGTAGTAACATCCGGCAAGGGTGGAGTAGGTAAAACAACAACAACAGCTAACGTTGGTACAGGTTTAGCAAAACTAGATAAAAAAGTTGTATTAATTGATACAGATATAGGCCTTAGAAATCTTGATGTTGTAATGGGCCTAGAAAATAGAATTGTTTATAATTTGGTAGATGTTATTGAAGGTAATTGTAGAATAAAACAAGCATTAATAAAAGATAAGAGATATCCAAACTTATACTTATTACCATCTGCTCAAACAAGAGATAAAAGTGCTGTATCACCTGAGCAAATGAAGAAATTAGCAGATGAACTTAGAGAAGAATTTGATTACATATTAATGGACTGTCCAGCAGGTATCGAGCAAGGATTTAAAAATGCAATTGCAGGTGCAGACAGAGCATTAGTTGTTACAACCCCAGAAGTATCCGCAGTACGTGATGCTGATCGTATTATTGGATTATTAGAAGCAAATGATATGAAACAAACTCACCTAATTGTAAATCGCTTAAGAACTGATATGGTAAAACGTGGTGATATGATGTCAAGTAATGATGTTGTTGAAATCTTAGCAATTCAATTAATCGGTGTAGTTCCAGATGATGAAAATATTGTTATTTCCACAAACCAAGGTGAACCACTAGTAGGTTCTGATACTTTAGCAGGACAAGCTTATATGAATATTTGCCGAAGAATAATTGGTGAAGATGTACCATATCTTGATTTGAATGGAAAACAAGGCCTTTTCACGAAGCTTGCTAATCTACTAAAGAAAAATTAATCGAGAGGGGATAGTATGATGAGTTTTGCTGATTTCTTTAAGAAAAAAACGTCTAGTAATGTAGCAAAAGATAGGCTGAAATTAGTTCTAGTCTCAGACAGAGCAGGCTGTTCTCCAGAAATCATGGAACAAATTAAAAATGATATTATCGCAGTAATATCAAGATATATCGAAATTGATATGGAAGGATTGGATATTAAAATAACTCAAACCGAGTCAGAAGGTAATAATGGAGTTGTTCCTGCGCTATTTGCAAATATTCCGATTAAGGACTTAAAAAATAACAAGAAATAAGGATGATTTGCATGTTTCAATTTAAGCAATACAATTTAAAAAACTTTAATGTATCGCTATTAATAACAGTGCTTATGTTAAGTGGAATAGGAGCTTTCCTAATTAGATTGGTACAACAAGAAGGAGAGAGCTTATTTAAAAAACAAATATTTGGTATAATTTTGGGTATTTTTATTATAATGATAGTATCCATAATTGACTACCATTTTTTATGTGAATTTTACATCCTACTTTATATCATTAATTTAGGATTGCTTATAGCTGTAAGATTAGTAGGAATTGAGATCAATCACTCTCAAAGATGGCTTGATTTAAAATTCTTTAATCTGCAGCCATCCGAGCTAAGTAAAGTTATAATGATATTGGTTTTGGCAAAACTTTATACTATGTTTCAATCAAAAATGCATAAATTTTACGTACTTGCATTCACTGCATTTATCATGGCATTACCAACATTTTTGATATTGATACAAACGAATTTGTCTACCAGTCTTGTTTTAATGTTCATATTTGTTATAATGGTTTTTGCTGCTGGGTTAAGCTATAAAATAATTCTACCGATTTTAATTATTGGAATTCCTGCATTTATGGGGTTATTCTGGTATATTCAACAGGATTATCAGGTTATACTGAATGACTATCAGCAAAAAAGAGTACTATCAATATTGAACCCAGAAGAGTATGCCGATACTATGTATCAACAAGACAACTCGATACAAGTTATAGGTTCTGGTAAACTAACGGGAAAATTATTAACGGAAGGAAAGGATGCAATACAAAGCGATACATTCGTTCCTATTTCTGAAAGTGATTTTATTTTTTCTGTTATCGGTGAATCCCTTGGATTTATTGGTGGATGTGTTATAATTATACTATTAGCATTTATGATTTTTAAATGTTTGGCTATCGCTCATAATGCACCAGATAGAATGGGAATGTTAATCGCAATAGGTGTAGCAGCAATGTTTATGTTCCAAGTATTTGTAAATATTGGTGTTGCAACATCGATACTTCCTAATACAGGATTACCTTTACCTTTTGTTAGTTATGGCTTAAGTTCTTTAATTAGTTGTATGATAGCAATAGGTTTGGTCCAAAATGTAAGTATGCAAAGAAAAATGAAAAGGGGGTAAAACCATATGAATATTGGAATGATAGCACATGATGCAAAAAAGAAATTAATGCAAAATTTTTGCATCGCATATCGTGGCATTTTAAATAAGCATGAATTATATGCAACAGGAACTACAGGTAGATTAATAGAAGAAGTAACAAATCTAAATGTTCATAAATATCTAGCTGGTCACCTAGGTGGAGAACAGCAGATGGGAGCTCAAATTGAACATAATCAAATTGATTTAGTTATTTTCTTAAGAGATCCATTAAATCCAAAAGTTCATGAACCTGATGTGAATAATGTTATTCGTTTGTGTGATACTCATAATATACCACTTGCTTCTAACTTAGCAACAGCTGAGTTATTAATCAAAGCTCTTGACCGTGGTGATTTAGACTGGCGTGATATATTTAAGTCATAGGTTTAGAAAGAAATCTACCATAGGAGTGTTTAACTATGAAGAAAAAGCTAATAACGATTATCCTGTCTCTTACTTTACTCACTGGTTGTTCAAAATCCTCTGAATTATTGTTGCCATATTCAGAGACAGGTAATTTAGCTGGTTCAGATATCGGAAGCTTCTCAAGTACAGAAGTGTCAAATTATTTTGCTGAGAATTTAACCGTAATTCCTGATGAGATGAGTCATATGGTAGATACAAATATTTCTGCCACATCAGCACTTATCGTAAATACTGTTGATAATAATGTTATTTTTGCTAATAACATTTATGAGCGAATGTATCCAGCGAGTTTAACAAAATTAATCACTGCATTAGTAGTCCTTGAGAATGCAAACCTAAATGATACTGTAACAGTTAGTTATAATGCTTCTCATATAACAGAAGTAGGAGCTAAGTTGTGTGGTTTCAAAGAAGGTGATAAAGTTAAACTAGAGGCACTTTTGAATGCATTATTAGTATATTCGGGTAATGATGCAGGGCTTGCAATCGCTGAACATGTAGCTGGATCAGAAGAGAAATTTGCTAAGATGATGAATGAAACTATCAAAAAGATTGGAGCCATTCATTCGAATTTTGTAAATCCTCATGGTTTACACGATGATAATCAATATACAACAGCGTATGATTTATATTTAATTTTTAATGAATTAATTAAATTTGATAAATTTGTATCTATCATTAATCAAACAAATTATACAATCACTTATGAAGATGCAAATGCAGAAGTTCAAGCAAAAGATTTTTTAACAACAAACCGTTATTTAAAAGGTACTGAAAAAACACCTGAAGGATTGACAGTAGTCGGTGGTAAAACTGGAACAACTAGTAAAGCTGGTAATTGTCTTGTTTTATATAGTACAGATGACAAAGGAAAATCCTATATCTCAGTTATTTTACATGCGGATAGTGGTAACAGCTTATTTTCACAAATGACTCGTTTACTTGAGATGATAGACAAAAGGTAATTTCTAAATTATGGTTGTATTTTGAGTGAATTTAGACTATAATTAAAGAATATTAATTATATATTTATACATATCAACCAAATTTTGTACACATCTTAAGGAGGAGATTACAATGATACAGATAATTGCAGGCGAAAAAGGCAAAGGAAAGACCAAAATCTTAATTGAAAAAGCAAATTCTGCAGTAAAACAGTTAAAAGGTAGTATTGTTTATCTTGACAAAAGCAACAAGCATATGTACGAGTTGAGTAATAAAATACGATTAATTAATGTAAGAGACTATTGTATTGAGAATTATAGCGAATTTATAGGTTTTATCTGTGGGCTTGTATCTCAGGACCATGATCTAGAAGCAGTTTATTTGGATAGTTTTTTAAAAATTTCCAACTCTGAAGGTCCCAATTTATCACTTATCCTTGAAAAATTAGAAAAAATATCGAATGAGTTTCATATAGATTTTGTAATAAGTATTTCTATTAATGAATCAGAATTTCCTGAGTCAATAAAAAAGAATATCATTGTATCATTATAAATTATAATTAATATTAAAATAAGAATTAAAGGGCTGATTATATCAGCCCTTTCTTATGGTATAGGTAATCATGTCCTATACTAGAACGCTCCAACTGGATGCGTATTCGAGCATATTAATATTATGCTCATCAAATTTTACTTTGTTCTTGCTGATTTTTTAGAATTATTCGTTACGTAATCTTCCAAAAAAGCTTAAAGCATATAAACCAGCAATACCTACTAAAGCATAAATTACTCGTGATACAAATGTCATATCACCAAAGATAACTCTAACTAGGTCAAAATTTAAGAATCCGATTAAGCCCCAGTTAATAGCTCCGATTACTACTAAAACCAATGCTATATAATCTAGTGTTTTCAATCGATTACCTCCTTTTTGTTGCATTAAATATTGTTACCAATTTCATATTTTATATTCTTGATAAATTTTTGCAAAAAAAATCAATAAAGTCTTTTATTATTACTAAAATAAAAGTATAATAGAATAGAATTGAAAAGGAGGTTTTTGGTTTTGAGCTCAAGTAACAATGTAACTAGATATCGTAAGCGTAGAGAATTCAATGTTGGTGTAATTATATTTCTTATAATCTTAGTATACATATTAATTACTGTTTATATATATTTTACGAAGGATCATTTATCAATTTACGAGGTGAAAGAAGGTTCCACTTCAGATGATAATGTCTTTACAGGTATCATTATTCGGGATGAGGAGTTATTTTCTACTGAAAATGCAGGATATGTTAATTATTACCATCGAGATGGAGATAGAATAGCAAAAAATTCAACTGTATATTCTATTGATGAGAATCAAATGTCAACTGATTTAATAAGTGATGATGAGAATGTTATAAAAATTTCATCAGATGATAATTCAGAGATAAAAAAAGAAATTTATAACTTTCAAAAAAATTATCAAAATGATGATTTTTCTTCTGTTTATGATTTTAAATTTAACTTAGAAAATACAGTAATGCAAATTGTAAATGATAATATGTTGACTACTTTAAAAAATGATGAAAAGAATGGGACAAGCAGTTCCTTTCGTATCGTTAATTCAAAATCTAGTGGAATCATTACATATTCAATGGATAACATGGAAGATATTACTGTTGATTCTGTGACTGCAGATCTTTTTAATTTAGATAATTATAGTAAAACGCAATTACGTACTATGGATATCGTTGAAACCAATACTCCTATTTATAAATTAATTAAAAGTGATGATTGGACAGTGGTACTTTTACTAAAAGAAGAACAATATGAAAAACTAAAAGATAAAGAATACATAAAAATTACATTTACGGAAGACGGATTAACAACTACTGTACCGATATCGTTATATCAAAAAGGTACGGATTATTTTGCTAAACTAATTCTTAACAAGTATATGGTTCGTTACATGGGTGAAAGATATGTAACAGTTGAACTAGCAATAAATTCAGCGAAAGGTTTAAAAATACCAGTTTCTTCAATTGTTAAAAAGGAATTTTATACGATTCCACTTGATTACTTTACAGAAGGTGGCGACTCCGGAAGTACTGGATTAGTTGCACAAAAATACAATGAAAAAACGGAAGAATTTGAATATATATTTGTTCCTACAGATATTTATTATAAAGATGAGCAATATGGATATGTAGATACAAGACTGTTTGAAAAAGGTGATCCGATACACTCTGAAAAAACAGGAGAACAATTTCAAATTGGTCCTACAGAAACCTTGGATGGTGTATACAATGTAAATAAAGGATATGCTATTTTTAGGAGAATTGAGATTCTTTATGAAAACGAAGAATATTGTATTATCAAAAAAGGTACTGAATATGGTCTATCGGTATATGACCATATAGCTTTAAATAGCAAAACAGCTGTGGAGCAAAAGATTATTTATTAATTAGAAAGGAGTACTTTCCCTTGATCAAAGACAATATAGAAATAGTAGAGCAAAATATTAGAAAAGCTTGTGGAAAAGCTGGGCGATTACGAGATGAAGTTACTTTAATCGCGGTAAGTAAAACGAAGCCAGTTTCAATGATTGAAGAAGTACTTAAGTTTGGAATAATCGACTTTGGAGAGAACAAAGTTCAAGAGTTAACTTCTAAATTTGAACTTTTGCCACCACATTTAAGATGGCATTTAATTGGACATTTACAAACAAATAAGGTAAAATATATAGTAGATAAAACAGTATTAATCCATTCTGTGGATTCACTAAAATTAGCAACTGAGATTAATAAGGAAGCAAAGAAAAAAGGAATTATATGCGATATTCTAATCGAAGTAAATATTGCAAGAGAAGATTCGAAATATGGAGTATTTGAAGAAGATGTACTTCCTTTAATCCAAGAAATCTCTAAACTTGATAATGTACGTGTGAAGGGACTGATGACCGTAGCTCCATTTGTAGAAGACCCGGAAGATAATAGAGTTCATTTCAGAAAATTACGGCAATTAAATGTTGACATCAATTCAAAAAACATTGATAATGTTAGTATGGAAATACTTTCAATGGGCATGACTGGAGATTATGAAATTGCTATTGAAGAAGGTTCTACATTAATCCGCGTAGGAACTGGAATATTTGGCGAAAGAGATTATACAATTTAAATTGCATTACCTTATAATATAAATAAACACTGATAATTGATAGGAGACATGACATATGGCTAATATATTTAAAAACATTCTGGATTCATTAAAATTAACAGAAGATGATGATTATGATGATTATGTCAACGAAGTAGAAGAAAAAGAATTAAAACGTGCTGAAAAGTTAGAACGTAAAGCACCAAAACAACAATTTCAAAAAACATATGAAAAGGATGAAACACAACCTGTTATTAATACAATATTTAGTGATGCAAAGAGAGATAAGGTTGCCAGAATGGAGAGAACAACTACGAATAAAGTGGTACCTATTCGTACTACCCCTAAGGGTTTTGAAGTATGTATTATGAAGCCGGCTAACTTTGAAGATTCACAAGATATTTGTGATATGCTTTTATCAGGACGAGCAGCTGTTATAAATTTAGAAGGTTTTGATGTAGATTTAGCACAAAGAATTATGGATTTTATATCAGGATCCGTTTATGCTATGAATGGTAAACTTCATCAGATATCTAGTTACATTTTCATAATATCTCCTGAAACAGTTGATATTTCTGGAGATTACTCAGAATTGCTTCAAAATGACGGTTTTGAAGTACCAACATTGAATAAGGAATTTTAATGATGAGTGGTTTAATATTTAACACACTATACATTTTTTTTGTTGTGCTTGAGATGATATTATTCATCTATGTAATCACATCATGGTTTCCACTAAACGCAAAATTTAAGAACTTTTTAAAGACTTTAATAGATCCTATATTAGAACCTGTTCGTTTTCTTTTAAAACGATCTATTTTTAATACTCCAACAGCCGACTTATCTCCAATTATTAGTTTTGTTATAATTTTATACCTTCAAGAATTTTTCTATTATTTAAAATAAAGCGTAGTAATATAATCAGGAGAGTGACATGAATAGCGAGAAAGAGGAACAGTTACTTCGTAAGCGTATTTCAGAACTTGCAAGGACTGCAGACAACAAAGGAATCAATACCTTTACGGATTTTTTTAACTTGAATGAACAAAGTATTTTTTTTAGTATGAAAAATGAATTACCTAATGTGAATTATGACCTATTTGGCGGCTATGAAGATGCTGAAAGGAAAGTATTATGCTTTTACGGAGATGATTCTGTAAAAGCTTTTTGCGATTACATCGCTTGCATACGTATATTACCGCTTAATAAAAAATTTAGTGATGATTTAAATCATCGAGATTTTTTAGGTGCCATACTTAATCTAGGTATTGACAGAAGTAAAATTGGTGATATCTTAGTAAAAGAAAAGGAAGGCTATGTTTTTTGTGAAACTGTTATTAGTAAATTTATTATGGATAGTTTGGATAAAGTAAAACACACAAACATCCGCTGTGAATTGGTTTCTAATGATGCACCTGATATAAAACCAAACTTTATAGAAATTAGTGGAACGGTATCTTCTGCAAGATTAGATTCTATTATTGCTGTTGCTTTTCATTCATCTAGAAGTAGTATTCTAGGTTTAATTGCAGGTGGTAAAGTGTTTGTAGATGGAAGACAAATTGAATCAAATAGTTATATGCTAAAAGAGAATGAAACAATTTCCGTACGTGGTTATGGCAAATTTATTTATAAAGGTATACAAAATCAATCAAAAAAAGGACGTTTTTACGTTACCATTTTAAAATACATTTAGGAGGAAATCATATGATTACACCAATAGAACTACAAAGCAAAACATTTAAAACAGGTATTGGATATGATAAAAAAGACGTTGATAATTTTATAAATGAATTACTTTCAGGGTATGAAACTCTATATAAAGATAATATGGAGTTGAATGATAAATTAAATGCACTAAATGAAGGAATTAATTATTATAAAACAATCGAAAAAACCCTTCAGAAAGCTTTAGTATTAGCAGAACAAACAGCAGAAGATACCAGAGATGCTGCTAAAAAACAAGCAAAAGCCATTGAAAATGAAGCACGTGGAAAAGCACAATTAATAGTCGCAGATGCTGCGAATGAGTATCAAAAATTAAAACAACAAACCATTGGGCTGATTAGACAATATGAAACCTATAAAGCACAATTTAAACACTTAGCTCAAACTCAATGTGATTTACTTGAAAGTGACAGTTTTAATATACATATCGCTGACTTAAATTCATTTGTAGAAAGCGAATTATCTGATTCGAACAAAATATCTAATCTGAATGATTCACAAAGTAACAATGTTAAAAATATGAATAATACTACTGGTGATGATGACTTTGAATTCTATAATATTAATGATGAACAGGAGTAATCCATGAATACGAATATTACTGTTAAGTACAATGATTTACCTATATATGACATAATCTTAGAACAGAATTACAATCGCTTGCATGAAGAATTAGAAAAATTAGATACAAAAAGCAAAAAAGTTTGTATTGTAACAGATAGTAATGTTTCTAAACTTTATCTAAATTCTCTAATTGATTTGCTAAGTAATCAAGCAAAAGTAGTGGAATCTTTTACTTTTGATGCGGGTGAAGGTAGTAAAAATCTGGATACGGTATATACTCTTTACGAGCATCTAATCAAATCCAATTTTGATCGAAAAGATCTATTAATTGCATTAGGTGGTGGAGTTGTTGGAGATTTAACAGGTTATACAGCAGCAACCTACTTACGTGGTATTTCATTTATTCAATTACCAACATCGTTATTAGCTATGGTTGATTCCAGTATTGGTGGTAAAACTGGCGTTGATTTTCATGCCTATAAAAATATGATTGGTGCATTTCATCAACCAAAATCTGTATATATGAATCTGAGAGCTTTATCTTCTTTAAGTGATGGACAATTTCTTTCTGGTTTAGGAGAGATTATAAAGCATGGTCTGATTAAGGATGTAAGTTATTATGAATGGCTAAAGTCAAATGTAAGTGGTATTAAATCAAGGGATCTTGATATCCTTCATGAAATGGTTTATAGAAGTTGCTTAATTAAAAGAGAAGTAGTAGAAAAAGATCCTAAGGAGTTAGGAGATAGAGCATTATTAAACTTTGGACATACCATTGGTCATGCCATTGAAAAATTAATGGATTTCAAACTTCTACATGGAGAATGTGTTGCAATCGGGATGGTTGCAGCAAGTTATATTTCATATAAGAGAAATTACATATCCAAAGAAGAATTATTGGATATTGTTAATACTATAGAAAGTTTTGAATTGCCAATTTCAGTAAGTGGAATATCTGCCGAAGAAGTACTTAAAGTGACTTCTTACGACAAGAAAAATGAATCTGGAAAACTAAAATTTATTCTTTTGACACAAGTTGGTAAAGCAGTAATAGATACAACGGTATCAACGGATGAACTGTTAGAAGCAATTAATTATGTAATCTGTGAATAAAGTTTAGAATAATAAATGATTTACATTAATTTTAATAGTGAATTAGCATTATGCAGAATTTAGATTTGCAATGATCAGACTTAAAATTAGCATTACGCAGAATTAAAATTAGCATTAATCAGACTTAGAATTATTTTTCATACCCAAACTTAGAATTAGCATAAAACAGACTTAGAAATAACTTTAATAATCAGACTTAGAATTATCTATTTGTATAAAACAAAACGGAGGCTTTATGAAGCGAATTAGACATTTAATATATATCGTCTTACTATTAGTATTTGACCAATTAACAAAATATTTGGTATTAACTAATCTGAAAGGCAAAGATTCATTTCAGATAATTCCAGGTGTATTACAGCTGCATTATCATGAGAATACTGGTGCTGTATGGGGTATCATGAGCGGTCAGACGGGACTTTTAGTAGCATTCTCAGTCCTAATTATGATTGGTATGATATTTGTTTATTTTAAAATACCGATGGATAAACGTTACGATTTAATGCGTATTATTTTAATTTTTATAGCAGCTGGTGCATTAGGGAATTTTATAGACCGTATAACTAGAAAATATGTAGTTGATTTCATATATTTTGAATTAATTGATTTCCCTATTTTTAATGTGGCAGACTGTTACATTACAATATCTACATTTTTATTGATTCTACTTAGTTTATTTTATTATAAAGATGAAGATTTTTCTTTCTTAAATAAGAAAGAAAAGACAGTAGAAAATGGGAGCAAAGATGAATAATGTAATAATCGACTTAACCGTTGATAAAGAAGACAATGGAATTCGTATTGATAAATATATTGCTGAAAATAATGAAGATCTTACAAGGACTTATATCCAAAAATTAATACAAGAGGGTAGGATATTGGTTCATGATAAACAAGTAAAATCCAATTATAAAGTAAGTGAAGGTGATGTTATAACTATTAACGTACCACCACCAGCTGATTTGAATATTGAAGCAGAAGATATACCACTTGATATTATTTATGAAGACAGTGATTTTGTTATTATTAATAAACCAAAAGGTATGGTGGTTCACCCAGCCGCAGGGCATTACACAGGTACTTTAGTAAATGGTTTACTCTACCATTGTAAAGATGATTTATCCGGAATAAATGGTGTTATGCGACCTGGAATTGTACACCGGATTGATATGAATACCACTGGTGTAATCGTAGTATGTAAAAATGACAAATCACATCAATGCATTGCAGAACAATTAAAAGTTCATTCCATAACTAGAAAATATAATGCTATTTGTTATAACTCTTTTAAGGATCTAGAAGGTGCTGTAGATGCACCAATTGGAAGACATCCTGTTGATCGAAAGAAAATGTCCATAAATCAAAAGAATGGAAAACGTGCTGTAACCCATTATAAGGTTTTAGAAAATCTTAATAACAAATATGCGCATATTGAATGCACCTTGGAAACTGGGAGAACACATCAGATTCGCGTTCATATGGCAAGTATCAACCATCCACTATTAGGTGATGATGTTTATGGACCAGACAAAAATACATTTCATTTAGTAGGACAAGCACTACATGCTAGAGTATTAGGATTTATTCATCCAACCACGAATAATTATGTGGAATTCGAAGCACCATTACCAGATTATTTCAATGATTTATTAGATAAATTAAGAAAATAGCTAAACTAAAATAGATATAAAAATTGCTATTAGAAGTGAACAAAAATCATAATAAGAATCATAACAAGTATTATGTGATTAAGGAGTATTGCTTTGAAGAGAAAATTAATTACTAAATTGTTAGAATGGAAAGAATCAAATACAAAGAAACCATTATTACTTTTGGGAGCTTTAGGAGTCGGAAAAACATTTTTAGCTTATGACTTTGCTAAAACTTTCTTTACAGAATCAATTTATATCAACATAGAAAGAGAACCTGACTTTTTTAGTTTAGTGAATAAAGGTTCTGATAAAATGGATGATGTGTTAAAAGAACATTATCATGTAACAGATGATTCTGGCGATGTTTTAATTATATTAGACGAAGTTCATTCATGCCCTAATATTAAGTTAATTCTAAATGAACTATCCAATAGTAAATTCTCTTTATCCATATTAATCCTATCTAGCATTTGGGATGAAACAATCTATAGTTGTGATTACTTTAAAAAGCTCTTTTTATATCCTTTAGATTTTGAAGAGTTTTTGGTAGCAGTTGGTAAAGAATGGTATATAGAAGTAATAACATTTCACTATAATTCGAACAAAAAAATACCGGATATTGTTCATCAAGAGCTACTTGCTTTATTTGAATTATACTTACAAATTGGGGGAATGCCCCAAGCAGTCAATGAATATATTAACATGGAAAGTACTATTAACGTGCCTGAACAGCATAAAATACTTACTTATTCATATTTAACCCATGTTAATAAATCAAGCTCTGATAGCAATGCTTTAAAAATTAATCAAGTATTTGATGTGCTCGATAAACAACTTATGAAAGAAAATAAAAAGTTCCAATATACATTAATACGTAAAGGTGCAACCGGAGCAATGTATTCTGATGCATTGCATTACATAAACAATAGTTTTTATGGTATACGGTGTAAAAAACTAGAGGATAATCTCATTCACCAATATAATTTAAAGAATGATGAATTGAATAATGAATCGGCTATTGAAAACCATTTTTCCTATGAAGATGACAATAAAGCAATCTTTAAACAATATATACTAGACATTGGTATGTTAAACTCATCTATGAAAACTCAAAATGATTACACAAGTGATAATGCTAGAAAAGGCTTACTAGAAAATTATATTGCGCTGTGCCTTTTAGTAAAAGGTTACCCACTTTATTTTTGGGAATCAAGTTCACAGGCAAAAATAGATTTTATAATTTCAAAAGACAATCACTTAATACCAATTGAGATAAAAATAAATGAAAATACTCGTTCCAAAAACATTAGCGTATTTAAAACTAAATATGAAACAGTCGAAGATGCCATTAAAATATCGACTAAAAACTTTGAATATTCTAAAAATATAAAATATGTACCTATATATGCTTCATTCTGTATCTAAATAATAATGAAATCAAACATTTAAAAAGCGGCCTGTTGGTCGCTTAATTTTAGTTAAAAGGTAGGAAAATTAATGTTAATTGTTTGTATCTCTGCATCAAATATGAAATTCGCTGGTAATAATAGCACTTCTTTAAAAACGTGTAATTTAATTAAAGATATTATTGAAAGGAAAACAAGTAAAGACGCTAAGGTCGAAGTGATTTCACTTGTAGATTATGAATTAAAACCTTGTATAGGTTGTGGTAAATGTATTGATATGGATAGCTGTATAAATGATATTAATTTTTCTAATATTTATAAAATTCTAATGAAAGCAGATGCTTTGTTTATTGTTTCTGCTCATTATGCTCCAATACCTTCAAAACTATCTATGTTATTGGAGAAAATTGAGCAATTAGCTTTTTTAAAAAGATTTCGTAACGAAGATTATCGTTCTCACCTTTTTCATAAACCAGTCGGAATTATTGGTCATGGTGGTGGAACAAAGGAAATAATACAATATTATAAATCCCCAGTCTTAGATACTATTTGGAATGCTTTGTCTTATCCTATTGAGATGAATATTATTGGATTAGATGATGAACAAAAACATGGTGTTGTATTTCCTGTGAAACGTGTAACGAAAGATATCAATTCAGTTTTCCCAATTCAAGAATATGATTGGATGGATATCGAGAAGATTATAAACCCATTAATAGATAGGGTATTAGTGAATATACTTTTTACCTAAATTAATAGCATATTCTTATCATGTATTAGATAAAATTACTATAAGACAAATTTTATTTTAGCATTTTAATGGAAAAAATATTGACAAGGGAGTTCTATTTCGGTAGAATTGTAGTGTGATTGTAATCTACTTGCGTAGATTGCAATTTTTGATGTTTAGCATTATTATTCGACACTAGTAGAACCTTGATTTTACTCATTATTTGATAAGTAGTTATAATAAATTAAATATACTCTTTTTTCGTTTTATTTTGATAAATTTATCTCGATTATACTAGGTTAACTTACATATTTTATTTTATTAATTTTACATAAGATAATAATCTGTGATTTTATAAACGATGGACATCCATATAATTTCCATTGATTATAAATGCATAATAGCATACTAAGAGCTACGTTCTACAACTGTAGTAGCTTATTTTTTTCCATTCATTAATTTGAATTTTAAATAGATATCATTATATTGATTCATACCGTACGTTTTACAATTAAAATGTACAGAAGGAGCTAAGATGAATGAAATACGTTTACATGAAGGCGAACTGAATATTATGGAATTATTATGGTCAAACAAAGTTTTGGCTGCGAAAGATATTTCTAAAATAATCAAAGAATATATCGGTTGGGAAAAAAATACTACATATACAGTTATTAAAAGACTTATTGAAAAAGGAGCTATAAAACGAGAAGATCCTGGTTTCTTATGTAAAGCTTTAATTTCTAAGAGAACAGTACAAAATATTGAAACAAAAGCATTATTAAACAAATTTTATAATGGATCCTTAAACACTTTTTTATCTGATTTTTTAAAAAATCAAAAACTAACACAAGGAGAGTTACTTGAGTTAGAACGTATAATTAGCGAACAGAAAATGTAACTAAGTCACATAACTCCAGGAGATGAGCTTATAATATTTGAATAATCTCAAATTTCATATTATAATAATGTACCAAACAATAAATACTATTCTATAATCATAGATTACATTGTTATATTACTATAATCGATTATAAACAGATGGGAAAACTTAATAGTAACTAAAAATGTGCAAGATATTAAAGTTCAAAATCAAAAGTTTATAATCGAAAGAATCAAAATTTATATTTTGATTGGAAAGGAGATTATTATGAGTAATAATGAAAAAAGTAACGCAACATATCGTAAAAAAAAT